>NZ_CAKPYL010000045.1 GCF_934202865.1 uncultured Fenollaria sp.
AAACTCTCGATTAAATGGTTTATTTAATCCCAAGTTATCCTTGGCTCTTAAATTCGAAATTATTTATCAATAAAAAATTGATTGGTTTAAATCGTTCTTTTCACTTTTATTCAGTTTTGCTTGTCAACTGCTTTTTCCAGATGACTTATCTATTCTACCATTTAAAAAGTTATTTGTCAAGGGTTTTTTTGAAGTTTTTTAAAAATTTTTAAAAAACTTTTTACAATTGTGTATCGCAGCAATTGTAACTACTATAAGTAGTGTATAATGCTTACTTATATATAGCTCGTCCAATATTGATTATGCAAATATCGTTTCACGCGCAAATCGTATTTCCCCTTACATATAAGTTTGCTTTGTATATATAATAGAAGAGAAATGAAAATTCTGTTTAATGAATGGCGGTCGTTTGATGAAGTAAAATTACTAATCATATGCAGCGCATTTGACATATGCAGCGCATTTGACATATGCAGCGCATCTGACATATGCAGCGCATCTGACATAGAAAAATGGATATAGAAGTGAATCTATATCCATTTTTTTGTTTTTGTTTTTTTTCTATTTATTTGATCTAATTACATTTATTAACTATAATTTCTATGTATTTCTTGGAGCAATTTGATGGATAAGACGAAATGGAGCTTTTTAGCAAGCGGAGCGTACAAATGTACTCGAGCATTGCTAAAAAGTGAATGAGTCTTAGGCGCAAATTGAACAAGAAAGAGCAGAAATTATTCGACCATTTCTGAAGCTCGGTAACTGCTCCTTACAAACGGTCCCGAAGCTATTTTCTTAATTCCAATAGATAAAGCATATTCTTCATACTCCTTAAACTCATCCGGATGAACATATCTCTTGACCTCATAATGCTTCATACTTGGTCTCAAATATTGTCCGATTGTAATATAATCGCAGCCTGCTTCGTAAAGCTCTTTGATCAAAGCAAGGACTTCTTCTTTTGTCTCGCCTAGCCCAACCATAAAGCCGCTCTTTGTCTTAAGGCCCTTTGCTTTGGCGTACTTAATGACTTCGATGGAATCTTTGAAGCTGCCTTCTTTACGCACTTCTGGGAAGAGTCTCTCTATGGTCTCGATATTGTGGTTTAGTATATCTGGCTTCTCGTCCATAACTATGTCGAGTAAATCCTTTTTCGCGTGCATATCGGGGATCAGTACTTCGACTGTTGTATCGGGATTTAGCTTTCTCACCCATCTTATAACGTCTCTAAACTGAGCAGCGCCCTCGTCGGCTAGGTCATCTCTTGTAACTGAGGTAATAACTGCGTGCTTAAGCCCAAGTATCTTCACCGCTTCTGCCAAATTCTCTGGTTCATGCGGGTCGACTTCCTCTGGCCTCTTCGTAGTGACGTTGCAGTACCTGCAATTGCGGGTACAATTCTCCCCAAGTATCATGAATGTCGCCGTTCTCGACTTGTAGCACTCCATCTTGTTCGGGCAGTTCGCCTCTTTACAAACGGTGTTGAGCTTCAAATCCTTTAGCATGTGCTCGATCTCGTCGTTGTTTTTGTTCCCTGTAACCTTTATTCTAAGCCAATCTGGCTTTTTAATATAGTTTTTCTCTTGCATTTAATCACCTGATTTCGTCTTTAAAATATTTTCTGCAAGTTCATCTTTCGTGATGCCCTCGATGTATTCACTCATATCAATACCCGAGAGTGCCCTAATTAAATCATCTTTTTCTAATTTTACGCCCTTGAATAAATTTTCCAAATCCTCTTTTGCTTTTTCACCGAAATAGTCGCCGTCTATACAAATGTCTTCTATGACATTACTTTGGTCTTTCAAATAGATATCCATCACGCACGCGTCGTTCATAAATGAGTGCACCTTATCGAATTTGCCGTAGCGGCCGTAGGTCCACTCGTCGTTTGCGTATTTATTTTTCCTGATCTCGTCCACTCTTTTAAGTTCATCATCATTTAAAATATATTCTTCATCTATATGATAATAGTTTTTGATGTAAGTCTTAAGCTCTTCTATAAACATGGCGATATCCATATTCATCATGGACTTAAGGCTTGTGATGCGGCTCTTTACGCTTGTTAGTGACTTTTTCGCTAGCTTTAATTTGGCTGGCGTCAAGAGTTTACCTATGTCGATGGGGCTGTCCTGATAAATGATGCTGCCGTGGTGTATCATGAGCTCTCTGTCCTTGTACTGAGCGTTGCCTGAGATTTTTCTGCCACCCACGATGATGTCGTTGCGGCCCGTAAACTCTGCTTTAACTCCTTTTTCATTAAGGTAGCGAACGACTGGCTCCGTAAACTTTCTTAAAGAATTTTCTTCCTTCTTCGTGATTATTGTGTACTGAACTATATTTTCATCTGTGTAGATGCAGCCGCCGCCAGATGGGCGTCTGACTAGCTTTGCGCCGACTTCATTCATGTAATCTATATTGATCTCCTTATAAGGATTTTGGTTTCTGCCTAAAAGTACTGTCTTATCATTTTGCCAGATCATGAAGAGCTCTCTCTTCACATTTTTGATCAGGTACTCTTCGAGAGCGTGATTATACGCGCCGTCTCGGGATTTGTTGTCTACGAATATCAATAAAAGTCCTCCCTTTTCGCATGCTTTTTGATCTCTTTAATCGCTTTTTTCTCTATACGCGAAACGCTCATCTGCGATAGGCCTAGCTCCTTCGCTATCTCAAGCTGTGTTTTTTGCTCGAAGAATCTCTTTCTCACTATTTCTTTTTCGGTGTTTGAAAGATTTTTCATCCAGCTATCGAGCTGCTCTCTATCTTCAAAGTCCTTAAAGCTTTGGTCGTCGTCGCCTATTATGTCAGCGAGTGCGGTCTTCTTGTCATCAGTTCCTATCTCAAAGTCTATTGACTGAGGCGTATAAACTTTGCCCGCGTCCATCGCAAGCAAAACTTCGTCCGTCTCTATGCCTAGGTACTCCGCTATCTCCTTAACTGTGGGCACTTCGCCATTGACCATACTTAAATGATGGTAGGCGTCTTTGACCTTCTTCGTGTTCTCTTGAACGCGGCGCGGCACCTTGATTGTCCAGCCTTTATCCCTGAAGTAACGCTTGATCTCGCCCAAGATAGTAGGCGTAGCAAAGCTAGAGAACTTAAAACCGCGCTCTGGCTCGTATCTTTCAACTGCCAGAATCAGGCCCAGTGACGCTATCTGAAAGATGTCGTCGTAATCGATGCCCTTGCCGACGAATTTCTTCGCAAGTATCTCGGCAATGTAGAGGTTCCTCTCGATTAGCTCATCTCTAAGCGCCTGGTCGCCAGTTTTTCTGTACTCTTCAAAAAGCTTTTGTACATCGTCCTTCTTCTTCGCCTTTGTCATGGTCTTTTCCTTATTATTTCAATCCTATCGTCTTGAATGAGCATCGCTTCGGAAAGTGCATTGATGATGTCTATGTTCATCTCGAAATCATCGCCCTCGGGATATTTATCTAGGTAGATGGTGATGATCATCGACTTTTCTTTGAATTTGATATCCATTTTGACTCTGTCTTTGTTAATGGCATGAGCCACCAAAGCCATCTCTCCAACGGCGACTTTTGTGTCTTCTATATCATCAAACTTGTAATTTTCCTCTGCCATGACCTTGCTGACCATGAGTCTGAAGATTGAAAGGTAATTCTCCTTATTTTCAATATCTAGTGTAAATATCATTCGTCGTCTCCTAGGTTAAATAATTTATCTAAATCAGTAATTTTGAAGACTTTCTTGATGTTCTTCTTTAAATTTTTTACTGTGATTTCTTTTTCTTCGTCTCTTGTCAATTTTAGTAGACTTATAAAGCTACCAAGGCCTGTAGAGTCAATGTATTCAAGACGCGAGCAATCTACAACTAGGTCCTTATCAAGCTCTTCGTAGATGTCGGCTAGCTTTTCTTTGAATTTTTTGTTATTGTAAATGTCGAGGTCCCCTATCAGCTCGATAAGGTAGTGATCCCCTTGGTCGATTAAGTTTAAATCAAACATATGGCCCTCCTATATTTATTCTTCAACTGAGGAGACAAACTTTGATGCGCTGGCAACTTTGTCGTCGGCTTGCTTCATAAGTATAACTCCTTGTGTGTTTCTTCCTAATTCATTTATACTGTCACTGTCTATTCTGATTATAACGCCTTTAAGTGAGATGATCATGATCTCATCTTCCTCTTCCACAGCTTTTGCAACGACTATCGGTCCTGTCTTTCCTGTGACTTTGTAGCAGATCATGCCCTTGCCGTTTCTTGCTTGTACCTTAAATTCATCAAAGGCTGTCTTCTTTCCATAACCATTCTCAGTGATCATCAAAAGGCTTGTCTTCTTGTCAGCGACTTCGATTGAGACTATGCAGTCGTCCTTGTTTAGCTTCATCGCGATAACGCCCATCGCTGTCCTTGACATGGCTCTAGTAGTTTTTTCGTCGAAGATCAGTATCTTACCCATCTTAGTAACGCAGGCAATCTTCTCGTCTCCGGCAGTTCTTCTGACGCCTATAACCTTGTCGTCGTCCTTAAGATTTATCGCCTTAAGGCCTCTCTTCTTGATGTTTTTGAACTCGTCAAGGCTAGTTCTCTTGTATATACCTTGTTCTGTAAGCATTGATAGGTAGCCACCTTCTTCATCTCTCTTTATTGGGATGATGGCTGAGATCTTCTCGTCTTTTTCAAGCTGAACTAGGTTTACTATGGCAAGTCCCCTCGCTTGACGCGAACTTTCTGGTATTTCATAGGCTTTGATGGCGTAGACCCTGCCCTTGTCTGTGAAGAATAGTAGGTCGTCGTGGGTCGATACTACGTATATGTCCTCAACGAAGTCCTCGTCACGTCTTTGCATGCCTTGAACGCCCTTGCCGCCTCTCTTTTGCATCTTATATGCGCCCTCTGGCATACGTTTGATATAACCAAAGTGTGTTAGAGTGATTACAACGTCTTCGTCCTCTATCATGTCTATGGTATCGATCTCGCCTGGGTCTGGCATGATTCTTGTTCTTCTTAAGTCTTGGTACTTGTCTCTAATCTCGATAAGCTCATCTTTGATTATGCCGTAGATCAGTCTTTCTGAGCCAAGTATTTCCTTATATTGATTAATTAATTTTATAAGTTCAAGGTATTCTTCTTCAAGCTTGTCTCTTTCAAGTCCTGTTAATCTCTTAAGTCTCATCTCCAAGATGGCATTTGCTTGAATTTCACTTAGCTTGAACCTAGTCATAAGCTCATTAGCAGCAGTCTTGTCGTCTTTTGAGCCTCTGATTACCTTTATTATCTCATCGATATGGTCAAGTGCAATACGAAGTCCTTCGACGATATGTGCTCTAGCCTCAGCTTTTGCAAGATCATAACGTGTTCTACGAGTGATGATCTCGTATTGGTGCATGATGTAGTACTCAATAAGTTCCTTAAGCGTAAGTACCTTTGGCTCGCCATTTACAAGGGCTAGGTTGATTATACCAAAAGTGTTTTGCATTTGAGTTTGCTTATATAAATTGTTTAGGACAATGTTGGCGCTTTGATCACGCTTTATGTCTATAACTACTCTTAAACCATCTCTATCGGACTCGTCTCTGATGTCTGATATGCCTTCGATCTTCTTATCTCTTACGAGTTCGGCTATCTTTTGTATAAGTTTTGCTTTGTTTACTTGGTATGGCAGCTCTCTTACAACTATCTTTTCTCTGCCCTTTTTCTCTTCTATTTCACAAAGCGCTCTTTGTACGATACGGCCCCTGCCTGTCCTGTAGGCCTCTTTGATGCCGTCTTTACCCATAATCAAGGCGCCTGTAGGAAAGTCTGGTCCCTTGATGTACTTCATAAGTCCTTCGACATCTATGTCCTTGTCGTCGATGTAGGCAACGCAAGCGTCGATAACTTCCTTTAGATTGTGTGGCGCCATGTTTGTCGCCATACCAACTGCTATACCTGCTGAACCATTGACAAGGAGGTTCGGGAAACGTGATGGAAGCACAACTGGTTCCTTTGTTGTCTCGTCGAAGTTTAGCATGTAATCGACTGTGTCTTTGTTAATGTCACGAAGCATCTCCATGGCGATCTTTGTCATCTTTACTTCAGTGTAACGCATCGCAGCAGCGCCATCGCCATCGACGCTTCCGAAGTTACCGTGGCCATCAACTAGTAAATATCTTGTGTTGAAGTCTTGCGCAAGTCTAACCATAGCGTCGTAAACCGCTGTATCACTGTGTGGGTGGTACTTACCAAGCACGTCACCGACTACTCTGGCGGACTTTCTGTACTGACCTTGCGGTGTGATGCCTAGTTCGTTCATCGAATAAAGTACCCTTCTGTGAACTGGTTTTAGTCCGTCTCTTACGTCAGGAAGCGCTCTTGAGACTATAACGCTCATCGCGTAGCTCAAGTAGCTCGACTTCATCTCGTGCTCGACATTGACATCCTTAAATTGTGTATCTTTTAAAATTACTTCATCTGTCATCTTTTTACCTCATTATATATCTAAATTATATATCTAAGTTCGACGCGTATTTTGCGTTCTTTTCAATAAATTCTCTTCTCGGTTCGACCTTGTCACCCATAAGCATGGAGAATATCTCGTCGGCGTTAACAGCGTCATCAACATTGACTCTTAGTAAAATTCTATGTTCTGGGTCCATGGTAGTCTCCCAAAGCTGTTCAGGGTTCATTTCACCAAGACCTTTGTAACGCTGAATAGTGTAGTTGTCTCTGCCTATCTCTTTGAGTAAGGCTTCAAGCTCGTCATCGTCATAAACATAGTACTCTTTTCTGTTTTTGCTAACCATATATAATGGTGGTTGAGCGATGTAGATGTGACCATCGTCAACAAGCTCTCTCATATGTCTAAAGAAGAATGTTAATAGCAGCGTTCTGATATGAGCGCCGTCGACGTCGGCATCGGTCATGATGATGATCTTGCCATATCTAAGCTTTTCTATGTTAAATTCAGTGTCTATACCTGTACCAAAGGCAGTGATCATCGCCTTTATCTCTTCATAAGCCAAAATTTTATCAAGTCTCGCCTTTTCTACGTTAAGAATCTTACCTCTAAGTGGCAGTATTGCTTGGAACTTCCTGTCCCTGCCTTGCTTAGCAGATCCGCCGGCTGAGTCCCCTTCGACAATGAAGATCTCTGTCTCAGTATTGTCGTTCGGTTGGCAATCCGCCAATTTGCCCGGTAAAGTCGTGTTATCAAGCACACTTCTTTTACCTCTGGATAGGTCACGCGCCTTTCTCGCCGCTTCCCTAGCCCTTTGCGCCGATATCGCCTTTTCTATAATCTTTTTCGCTTCTTGCGGATGAAGTTCAAAGTAGTCATTAAGCTCTTGATAGGCTACAGAGTTCACTATGCCTTGAACCTCGCTATTGCCAAGCTTTGACTTAGTTTGTCCCTCGAATTGTGGCTCTTTAAGCTTAACCGAGACAATGGCTGTCAGACCCTCTCTCGCGTCATCGCCAGAAAGATTTTCTTCCTTTTCCTTTATAATATTGACTTTCCTACCATAATCATTAAGCGCTCTTGTTAAAGCGTTTCTAAAACCAGTCAAATGGTAGCCGCCTTCTGTTGTGTGTATGTTATTTGCGAAGGTTAAAACGTTTTCCGAATAACCGTCAGTGTATTGCATTGCAATTTCTAGCTCACAATCGTCCATGGACTTGTCAAAGTAGATGATGTCGTTTGTGATGGCGTTTTTGCTGCGGTTGATGTACTCAACAAAGCTCTTGATCCCGCCTTCGTAGTGAAAAACTTCCTCAGATGGCTCTTCTTCTCTTTCATCAATTAGAGTGATGCGAACGCCTTTATTAAGGAAGGCAGTTTCTCTAAACTTATTAACAAGGACTTCCTTCGAAAATTCAGTCGTGTCAAAAATTTCCTCATCCGGCATGAATTGTATAGTAGTACCCGATTCTTTAGTATCGCCAACGACCTCGATGTCGCCTTGCGCCTTGCCTCTAGCAAAGTGCTGTTCATATATATGACCCCCACGCTTAACAGTCGCTATCAGCCATTCGCTAAGCGCGTTAACGCATGAAACACCAACACCGTGAAGACCGCCTGATACCTTGTATGCGTCGTTATTGAACTTACCGCCCGCATGAAGCACAGTAAGAACTGTCTCCAAAGTCGATTTGCCAGTCTTAGGATGGACCTCAACCGGTATACCCGAGCCGTTGTCCTCAACAGAGATGCTTCCGTCTTTGTAAATCCTCACGTTTATAGTATCTGCTCTGCCGGCCAAAACTTCGTCGATGGAGTTGTCCATAACCTCCATAACGCAGTGGTGTAGACCTTTTGTGCCAGTTGAGCCGATGTACATACCGGGTCTTTTTCTAACGGGTTCTAGTCCCTCAAGGACCTGAATACTACCCGCATTATAATTCTTATCTTCCATTTCTTCCTCCGTAAATCATTTCATTCGTTTCTAATTTTATAAGTAAATAATCATCGTCAATTAAATCTTTTATGTCATCCATGTCTTGAAGCGTGAATATGACTTGCATTTCGCCAACCGCATCAAGAAGGTATTTCTTTCTTTTTTTGTCAAGCTCACTAAAAACGTCGTCCAAAAGCAGCGTCACATCCTTATTAAAGCTACTAATCATCTTAAGTTCAGCAATCTTCATAGCGAGCATCACAGTTCTTAATTGGCCTTGCGAAGCAAATTTCCTCGCCTCACTCCCAGCTATTGTTATAGTATAGTCATCTCTATGAGGGCCGAGCGCTGTCGATTTTCGCTCGATGTCCTTGTCAATATTGGCAGTGAAAGCATTTTCGTAAGCCGTTTTGATGTCACCTGCTATGTCAATATTGGTCTTGTACTCGATCTCTAATTCGTCTCCGCCGCTTAAGTCCATATGTATGGCCTTGCAAATGGCATTAAAGTTCTCCGTAAATGTTTTTCTCTTCTCTACGAGAGCCGCGCCAAGCGTGATGAGCTGCGTATCGTAGGACTTTAAGACTGCCTTTAAAGAATTTTTATCCTTGTAGATTTTTAAAGCCTTATTTCTATTCATAAGCACTTTATTGTAGCTAAGTAGTTCGTCGCGATACGATGGCGACAGCCTTGTTAGTATGCTGTCAATGTACTTACGCCTAAGTCCTGGAGCGCCTTTTAAGATATTTAAGTCGAAGGGCTCAAAGAGAACCGCCTCAAAACGCTGATTGTACTCCTTGGCATTCTTGATCATCTTGTCATTTTGCTTAACGAGCTTGCCCTTGGGCTCAACAGTGATCTCGACCCTATTTAAAATATCATTATAAAGGTACTCGAAAGAGGCATAGGCCGATGCGTTACCAAACTTGATCAGCTCTGCATTTCGCTCAGTTCTAAAGCTCTTCAAAAAGCTGAGCATATATATCGCCTCAACCACATTCGATTTGCCCTTGGCATTGTTCGCCAAAATTATGTTCTTTTTTGGATGAAACTTCAAATATAACTTTGAGAAGCTTCTGTAATTTACAAGCTTTAAACTCTTTAACATATCTCGATACTTTCGTCAAATACAGTGACCACGTCGCCTTGCCTAATCTTTTTGCCCCTGCGAGTCTCTACCTCGCCATTGACCTTGACTAAGCCATCTTGAATGATGTTTTTGGCCATGGCACCGCTGTCTACGATAGCGCAAACCTTTAAAACATTTTGCAGCTGAATGTATTCGTCTTCTAGCTTAAACTTCATAATTCTCACCTAATCTCTACTATTATTATATATACTCACTTATGCTTGCATTTTTACAGGTAAAACAAGGTAGCGATATTCGTCGCCCTCGTAAATCTTCATAGGTCTGATGCTTTCAGATAGCTTAAGAGTCAGCTTATCCGCGCTCATGGCCTTGAGACCTTCAAGAACGTAGCGGCCGTTGAAGCCAATCTTGATGTCATCACCAGTTTTTTCTACCATGATGTCGTCAGTCGCGTTACCAAGCTCGTTTGACGCGGCAATGTTAAGATTATTGTCTTTAAAGTCCATGACTATTAGACTGATTCTGTCCTCAAAACCTATCAAGGAAACCCTTTCGATTGCGTTAACTAGATCCATCCTATTGATCTCAACAGTAGTGTAGTCCTCGCTTGCGAAGACTTCTTCGTAGTTAAAGAAGTCGCCTTCTATAAGCCTTGTATATAGAAGTGCTCTGTCTATTTTAAAGACAGCCTTGTCCCTCGCGTAAGATATTTCCACGATGTCGTCAGTATCGTCAAGCATCTTTTGTATTTCAGCCAAAGTTCTGTAAGGCACGATAAATGAGCTATTCTCCTCTACAGCGGCCTTGAACTTTAATGAGCTAATTCTGTAGCCATCAAGACTTGCCGCGCTTAAAAGGCCATCTTCAAACTTGAAGTAAACGCCGCAAAGCGTTGGTCTCGCTTGATCTTGACTAGTTGAGAATAGTGTTTTCTTGATAATTTTATTAAGCTCTTTCATAGTTAATTTCACAGACTTGTCCAAGCTGTAGTGCGTGTCAATCTCTGGATAATCGTCGTGCGGCATGCTCTTTAGATTGAATTTCGAAAACTTCGCCTTGATCTCGACGTCGTCACCGTTTGAAGTAAAGCTGATCTCGCCAGACGGCACCTTTCTAACTATATCAGAAAGAAGTTTGTTTGAGAAGCAGCAAGTGCCCTCTTCGACCACAGTGCATTCACATTCACTGATGATAGTTAGTTCAGTGTCAGTCGAAACGAGCCTAATTCTGTTATTTGCTGCAGTTATCTTAATCGCTTCAAGAATTTCTAGAGGACTTCTTTGAGAGATAGCCCTTTGAGCGATGTTTATGTGCTTTAAAAATTGGTCTTTGTCAATAATAAACTTCATTTAATCACCCCAATATTCACTTTCTTGTTAAAATGCGTTCTTTAACTCGTTTCAAATTTTTCGTCGCTGCGACGTATATTTATACGACTCACTCCAAAAAATTATCAACTTCGTTAAATTTACGCATTTTTCCTACGAAATTAAATATTAATACTAATTTTGTTGCTATCAAATAATTTCGTAGTAGTTATTTTCTTCTATCATATAATATATATATAATTTTAAATAAATATTTTTCTTTCAAATATATCTTTTCTAAGAGATATTTCTTTTACAGAACTAAACTTTGCTATAATTATAATCTTAATAAAGAGTAATAGTAGTAGGTCCTGTATAATTGTGGATAAGTTTATCAAATTCATATTTATCATCAATATTTATCCACAGGTCTTCTGAATAAAATGTTCAGTAAAGAGGACTTATCCACAGATAGCTTTTTCCAAAGCCTCAACTGCTTCCCTAATATTCGCCTTAGTCTTCTTTTCCTTCAAAATCTTTTCGTAGGCATATATCACAGTAGAGTGATCGCGTCCACCAAAAGCCTCCCCAATCTTCGGGTACGACAAATCAGTATTTACACGCGCGAAATACATCGCTATCTGCCTTGGAATTGCTATATCAGAGTGCTTCCTCTTCGAATTTATATCCTCAACCGAAATGTTAAAATACTTCGCAACCGCTTCCTTAATCGAATCGATAGTAATCTCCTTTTCCTCACTTTGACTCATAAAATCAAGCGCACTTTTTGCGAGTGGTACAGTAATTTCAAGCTTTGTACCGTCCTCCTGTTCAGAAGCAGCCTTGACACCCATCAGAGCCCCCTCAAGCTGACGAATATTTTGCTTAGCACGTTTCGCGATGTATTCAAGCACATCATCAGAGACATCTAAGTTCTCTTCGTCCGCCTTAGCCTTTAGAATGGCGATACGCGTTTCCAAAGGTGGCTGCTTAACCTCAATAGTTAAGCCACTTTCAAAACGGCTGATAATTCTGTCCTGAATATTCTTAATGTCACTAGGTGACCTATCAGACGCTATAATTATCTGCTTGTTCATAGAGTAAAGCGCGTTAAAAGTGTGGAAAAACTCCTCTTGCGTTTGATCCTTGTACGATAAAAACTGAATATCGTCAATAATCAAGCAGTCCAAAGAGCGATACTTTTCCTTAAATTCGCGCATCGTTCTGTTCTGTAAGCAGCTAATAAGCTCATTCGTGAAGTCCTCACTCGTGATATATAAAAGCCTAAAATCCTTGTGATCCTTTAGCATCTTATTGCCTATCGCATTAATCAAATGAGTCTTACCAAGACCAGTCTTACCAAAAAGGAAGAATGGATTGTATAAAAGACCAGGATTTTCCGCTATTCTCTTTGAATTTTCAAAAACATAAAGGTTCGCATCACCTGGAATAAACCTGTTAAACGTGAAATATGGATTCAAATTCGGAATGATATCCCCAGTTTTTTTCGACGTCTCCTCAACACTTTGCTTGTAATCGTAGCCTTGAGAAGGGTCCAAAACCTTGACATCACTCACGCCCTCGCCCATCGACACAAGTTTTCTCTTGATAGTATCCTTGTAATTGAACTCAACTATACTCTTTATGAATATATTTGGAGCCAAAAGTACCAAAACACCATCCTCCAAGCCGACCGGCTCTAAAACACTGATCCACAAGTCGATATTATTGATAGGAATGTCTTCCTTAAGCGCCTCCACACAC
>NZ_CAKPYL010000046.1 GCF_934202865.1 uncultured Fenollaria sp.
ATATACTACTTCTTTTTTTATTTCATTATTTTTTTATATTTTTTCAAAATTTTCTTTGTTATCTTTACTAACAAATATTAGTCTATCAAATTTATTATAAATTCTTTCTTAAGTCTATAGTGATAACAGTTAATGATTACAAGCTTGAGAGGGAAAATGGTATTAACTATGTCGATACAAGTGAGATGAAGCCTGTCATAATTGCAGCAGGCAAGGTGAGTTTAGATGATATTAAGAAAATTAAAGAGCATGATATAGTTTTGGATAACGTCGATAGAGATGCGATTGAAGATATCAGCATAGAAAATAATATTAAGATACCTATATTTAAAATTGATTTTACAAAGTGGAATGAAGGCAAAGAATATGCTCTTGAAAAAGACTATAAAGACTTTGATTGGAAAGCACCAAGTTCATTCGTATCTGATAAAGACTTTAATAAAGCCTTTAATGAAGTAAATGATGAAGAGTACATCAAAGAAAAGATTGCAGAGCTTGAAAACTTTAAGTCTGGCTTTATTAATGAAGTGAAGCTTAATAAAAAAGCGGCACACAAAGAAGATGATATGATACTTACAGAACTTACGTATGATATTGATGATGGCAGATTATATTCCGTGCTTTTAATGAAAAAAGGGGACAGTGGCAAGGGCTATGACGTACAAAGCGTCTACACCATAAAGATAGATGGAGACGGCAAGCAAGAATTTATTTCAGATAAGCTTGGTATATTATCAAATTAATAATTATATGAAGAAAGATCTATATGGTCTTTCTTTTTTTGCGCAAAAATTATCGTTTATATAAATAAAATTAAAATAAATTTTACTATTGACTTTAACAATATTAAATGTTATACTTAATATAATTAAAGAAGGAGTGATATTATGGCAATAAATATAGTTCCAGAATGGATGGCAAATCTTGAAGATGAAGACATTTCTTTTATAAAGAGATTTATACTAGCCTCTGGATCATTAAAAGAGATTGCAAAACAATATGATGTTACTTATCCAACAGTTAGGCTTAGGCTTGATAGGCTTATACAAAAGATACAAATTAGTGAGGATGCTGAGAGCGAACCGTACGTCTCTTTAATTAAGAGATTAGCTCTTAATGATAAAATTGATTTTGAAACGGCTAAGATACTAGTTTCAGAGTATAAGAAAGAAAAAGGGGTTGAATAAAATGAAAAACTTTATAACTACTATGATAATAATTGTATTTGCATTAATATTGTCGATATTTTTACAGGTGTTTTTGTCTAAGCAAAAAAGCAAGTATCTCGGCTTAATTCTTCCATCACTAAGTTTTATATTTTCTTTGCTTGTATTAGCAAATTATGTAGTGCCAAATGGATTTAAGGTCAGACCGTTATTAATGAGTGTTTTAGGTATATTTATACGTGCTAATATATTAACAGTAGTTTACTTAGTAATATATTTTATATTTAAACATAAAAATAATTCTAACTCTGAAATTGATAGGATGAATATTAAAGATTTATAAAGTGTTTTATAAAGAAAGATCTATTAACTTAGCTCTTTCTTTTTTCTTGACAAAAACTGCCATTACCATTACAATTAAGATAAGACGAAGAGAAAAATTAAAGTAAAGGAGAAATGATATGAGTAAAGTACAAAAGAAGATAGTTTTCGGTAGCTCTATGTGTCCAGACTGCGGACCATTCAAAGAAGTGATGGAGGAATCAGGCGTACGCTTCTTGTACCTTGACATAACAGAAAATCTTGCGAGCATGAAAAAGTTTTTAAAGGCAAGAGACACAATGAGTGAATTCGACGGAGCAAAAGCTGCTGGCAACATCGGAATACCAGCTCTTATACTTGGTGACAACGAAAGAGCCATACTAGATATTGATGAGCTTAAAGACTATCTAGACAGTTTAAAATAATTACATGAGCCTTGTTAATGCAAGGCTCTACTTGCATATAAAGCGTTTAAAAAGATTATTATCGGGTAAAAATTGATAGAGGTGATGATATGGCGACTATACTTATAGCTGATGACGATGAAAATATAAGAAACGTACTTAAGGAGTACTCCGTCATTAACGGCTATGATGTGATCGAGGCCATGGATGGCATCGACGCACTTAACAAAGTTAATAATAATGATATAGACCTTATCATCTTAGATATAATGATGCCTAAGCTTGATGGTTTCTCGGCTTACAAGAGGATTAAGGAAGTAAAAGACGTGCCAGTTCTTGTTCTTAGCGCAAAAGGCGAGGAGTACGACAAGCTTTATGGCTTTGAGATAGGCATCGATGATTACGTTGTTAAGCCATTTAGCCCGCGCGAAGTTATGGCAAGGGTTAAGGCGATTTTAGCTAGGCACACAAGCGATGCAAAGGCAAATATTTACACGAATGGCAGCTTGAAAATAGATTTCGATGCGAGAGAAGCTTATATCAATGATAAAAAATTGGATTTAACGCCAAAAGAGTATGAGTTATTAGCTTATCTAGCTCAAAATGAGGGCATTGCTCTATCGCGCGATATGATACTTGAAAATGTATGGGGCTATGATTTCTTCGGGGACAATAGAACTGTTGACACACACATCAAGATGCTTAGAAACTCACTTGGCTCTGAGAAGGACATAATCAGCACAGTTCGCGGCTATGGCTATAAACTGGAGAAAAAAGATGAAGAATAAATCATTATTTGCAAAGTTAATCAGCTACTTTTTGATATTCACGATACTGATACTATCAACAATGTGGCTATTTAACATAGTTTTCTTCAAAGAGATATACACGCAAAAGAAGAGGGAGCTCATTCAAAACACTGAAAAAGAAATTTCTTCTTATTCAGGAACTGATCTCGTCTCGTATTTAAATAGCGTTGCGAGCAAAACTAGGCTCGGCATAATTATTTATGATGAGAATGGTTTAGTTTTGTACCCAAATTATTTACTTGAGCTTGACAAGGAAGACCTTGATTTTGTCAAAAGTAATGAAGATAGTGTGGATTATATCAAGAAGCATGACGATAGAGAGTACCTTGTATTTTTAAAGAGATACGAAACAGTTAATGCAAAACTATATATGAAGCTAATTGACAATCTTGATGAAGATGGATCAGTAAAAAAGATGCTAAAGGAAGAACTACTATACATAAGTCTCGTGGCAATAGTTTTGGCTCTTGCTCTTTCATATTTTTTGGCAAAGAAACTTACTAAGCCAATCAAAAATCTTTCAGAAGCGTCCAAATTTTTGGGTACAAAGAGCTTTTCCATAGAAGAAGAGGGCGGCTATGAAGAGATTGAAGAGCTAAAGAAGAGCCTTGAAAGCGCAAATGCAGATTTACAGAGGACTATGGACTTTCGTGAGAATATCATTGCCAATGTTTCGCATGACTTCAAAACGCCTCTAAGCGTGATTAAGTCTTATGCTGAGATGATTAAGGACATAACAGGCGATAATAAAGAAAAGCGTGAAGAGAATCTCGACACCATCATCACGGAGGCAGATAGGCTAAACGGCATGATTAACGAGATGCTTGAAGCATCAAAGAACGTAAGTGCCCTTGGTGAACTTGAATTAAAAAGAATTTCGCTCGAAGCCATTTCCAAAGAGCTTATAGATAAATTAAATACTGCTGAAAATAGAGAAAGAATTAAATTAAACGTAAGTGGCGATACCATAGTCATGGCTGATGAGAAGAAGATCAGAAGCGTTATATATAATTACTTATCAAACGCACTGAACTACTCAAATGAGGATGAAGATGTTCTTGTGAGGATCACTGAAGAGGCAAATGGCGTTAGATACGAGGTTATTGATCACGGCACGGGCATCAAGGAAGAGGACATCAAGAGGGTTTGGGACCGCTACTACATCTCGAGCGCTAACCATGAGCTCAAAAAGTACGCGACAGGCCTTGGCCTATATATCGCACGTGAAGTGCTTTTGCTTCACAAGGCAGAGTTTGGCGTAGAGAGCAGTTACGGAAAAGGAT
The DNA here is from genome assembly GCF_934202865.1 of uncultured Fenollaria sp. GTDB lineage: Bacteria > Bacillota > Clostridia > Tissierellales > Peptoniphilaceae > Fenollaria. The sequence continues at coordinate 3,984 of NZ_CAKPYL010000046.1, forward strand.
CGAATTTTTATTTTGTATTAAAAAAGGGAGTGTAGATATGAACTTTGATTTTTTAAACGACATGAACATTGGTAATTTCAATAAGGATGAGGCCATGAATAAGATTGAAGGCATAGGTGAAGCCATCAAAACTAATACTGATTTTGCTAAGTACCAAGACCTAATGAATGACTTTTTGAACCTTGTCAAAGATTATTACAATGGCAAGTACAAGGGCATTGACAATAAGAATTTAGTATTTATCATTTCTGGTCTACTTATAGTTTTGTATCCAAATTCATTTAAGAGAAATGCATTTTTCACCATAGCTTCGAAAATATTTGGCGTATCGATACTAATTAAGTCTATAAGCGAAGAAGTGGCTAAATATAGAGAATGGAAGAAGAATTTGATTTCAATTGAAACTGATTTAGGCACTATAGAATACAATAACGAGGAATTTTAAATGGCAAAGATAATGATATATGGAACGACATCGTCTGCAGGCAAATCAACGATAGCGACTGCTATGTGTCGCTACTACAGATATAAGGGCTACAAGGTATGTCCTTTCAAATCGCAAAACATGTCGATAAACTCATTTAAGCTTCAAGACGGAAAACTTATTAGTAACGCGCAAGCAATACAAGCCTACGCCGCTGGTATCAAGGCGGACGAGTACATGAACCCGATACTTTTAGTACCATCGTCAGATACAGGTAGTGACGTCTATGTGCTTGGCAAACTATATAAGCACATGAATACAAAGGAGTATTACTCGATTAAGAAAGAGCTAAAAGCGAAGGTAAAAGAAGTTTTTGAAGAGCTTGAGAAAAAATATGACGTCATGATTATAGAAGGAGCCGGCTCACCAGCTGAGATAAACCTACTTGAAGATGACTTTGTAAATACTGGTATGGCTGAACTTGCTGACACTAATGCAATAATCGTCGCTGATATTGATAAGGGAGGCGTATTTGCGTCAATCTACGGCACATACATGATACTTGATGAAAAAGATAGATCGAGAATAAAGGGATACATCATAAACAAATTCAGGGGCGACGCGAGCCTACTTGATGAGGGCATAAAAAAGCTTCATGAGCTAACAGGCCTTGACTGTCTCGGCATAGTGCCATACACAAAGCTTGAGATAGCGGACGAAGACTCGCTTCATGACTACGAGAAGGCGGTCAACGCTCACATGGCAGAGCACGATGCGATGAATAAAGAGATCGATAGACTTGCCGATGTTTTCGCAAAAGCAATCGATATAGATAAGTTAAATGCAATACTTGGCTTATAAACTCATCGCCATACTTATAGGCGTTGTTCTTGATTTAATCTTAGGGGACCCATATAACTTTTTTCATCCAGTTAAGGTTATGGGCAATGTCATTAGTTTTGAAGAAAAATTAATTCGCAGGACAGGGGCAAGAGGCGGCTTTTTGAAAGCACTTGGCTTAGTCGCTGTACTCTTTAACATAAGCCTAGCCTTTTTGTTCGGCTACTTAGCAATAATATTATTTAAGATTAATAAATATTTATATCTAATCTACACTTCATACATGGTATACGTCTGCCTAGCAGCACGCTCACTTCACTTCGAAGCAGACATGGTAGTAAAAGAGCTAGGACATTCGCTAGAGAGAGGACGCAAGAGACTCTCCTACATAGTTGGTCGTGACACAAGTGAACTTAGTGAAGAAGAAATACTTAAGGCGTGTATAGAGACAGTCGCTGAAAACACTTCAGATGGCGTCATAGCACCGCTTATGTATATAGCGATATATACACCACTTGGCTTGGTTTATAAATTTATCAATACCATGGACTCGATGTGGGGCTACAAGAATGAAAAGTATGGCGAGCTTGGCTTTTTCGCGGCAAAGATAGATGACCTAGTCAATCTAGTGCCAGCAAGATTAAGTGCGCTTCTTATACTAATCACGAACATCTTTAACAAAAATATTTTTTATGCATGCAAAACGTTTTTTAAGTATAGATATGCACACGCAAGTCCAAACAGCGCCTTCCTCGAAGCGCCTATAGCGGGACTCTTAAAAATTCGTTTAGGCGGACCACACAAATATTTTTCTAAGATAGTCGATAAACCATATATTGGCGATATAGATGGCGCTGTGAATAGTAGTGGCGTTTACTTCACCATAAGGGCGATGTATAAGGCACTTGCCTTATTAGTCATAGTAATCGCTGCTATATATTTAAAATTAATATTAAAATAAAAAAATGCAGTTATGTCAAAACAATCGTTTTACATCTCTGCATTTTTTGTAAGCTAAATTTTTAGGAAATTATTTTTTGAAAAGTACGTTGATATTATATAGCACTCAAATGCCATTGTCCGTGTTTTGAATCACGAATAAGAGAAAAATAATAAAAAATTTATCAATATACTTGAAAAAACTTTTTATATATGATATTATATATTTGTAATTTTTGAATGTTCGCTAAAAAGGGAAGCTGGTGTAAATCCAGCACAGCCCCCGCTACTGTAATTAGTGACGAGTCTATGTATACCACTGGGAAACTGGGAAGGTTTAGACAAGGTTGAGCTATAAGTCAGGATATCTTTAGAACGTTCGTATAAAGTTACTTCTTCGGTGGGAAGGAAAAACTTACTCAATATGTATGTTTTATATCCTTGAAACCCCTATTCAAGGATTTTTTTATTCCAAAAACCGGCGAGAGAAAAGGGCGCGCTTCTCCTATTTTTCCTTTTCTCTCGAGTACATATTATGGAGGGTCATATGAAAAAGGCAATATTATTAAGTTTCTTTGGTACAACAAGGCTTAGAGAGCACGAGAGAGTTATTGACAAATTTGTCAGTGGCTTTAAAAATGAATTTAAGGACTGTGATGTAGAGATATGCTTCACTTCAAGGATAGTTAAGAAGATACTTGAGAAGAAGGGCATGTCTTTTAATGATGAGTGCGAGGCTATTAATAAGCTTAAGGAAGCAGGCTACAAAGACATAAGAGTCGTTTCGACAAACATCATTCCAGGTAAAGAGTACAAGAAGCTTAAAAAGGTTTCAAATAGACTTACGTCGCCATTTATCAGTAACTCTAAGGACATAATGAAGCAGCTTGATAATATGACTACCATGGAACTAAAGGACGATGAAGAATTCATCTACGTGGGTCATGGTACTGATCACATCGCAGATAGGATATATGAAGATATTGACGAAGCGTTCAGAGCGCATAACAATAAATATCACATGATGAGCATTGAAGGCAAGCTTGATCTTGATAGCGTGGTAGAAAATTTATCTAAGGACACTAAGATAATTTATTTAAGACCATTTATGTTAGTTTCTGGCGTTCACATGCTTCAGGATATTGCATCTGACGATGATGACTCAATCAAGTCAAGGCTAGAAAAGCTTGGCTACGAGGTAAAACTTATTGACAAGGGCCTTGGCGAAGAAGATTATTTCTTAAACGACTGCATAGAAAAGGTTAAGGCGATGGAAGAGTCGCTACTAAATATAGTTGGCGTTGGACCTGGCGATGAAGATCTATTAACTGTTAAGGCTATACTTACTTTAAAAAATACAAACGCTGTCTTTGTTCTTGACAATAGAGGCCGTAATCTCGCTCTTGACACAGTTATGAGCTACATTGACGACAAGCCCATAATCAAGATGCCATTTGACATGAAAAATGTAAGCGATGAATTATATAATGATTTAAAACTAAAACTTGAAGAAGTCTTAGCTGAATATAGAGACGTGAGCTTCATAACTATAGGCGATGCGGCAGTTTTTTCGACTCCTATGAACCTAACGAAGATACTTGATAAGAAGATAAATATAAATTTAGTTAATGGCATGCCATCCTTTGTGGCACTGACTGCCATGAACCTAGAGCCGCTTATTGAAAAGGGCGAGAGCCTTGTAATAAGCGACAATACAGAGCTCGTTGAGGCGGCAAAGCCTGACAGAGCTGTTATACTTAAGGCTTCTATGAACAAGGATGCCGTTTTAAAGCTTAAAGATACTTACGAAGCAGAATATTTTAAGAGGATATCGATGCCAAACGAAATGTATCTTACAAACGAAGATGAAATACGCAAGGATAACGACTATATATCGCTATTCTACTTAAAGAAAAGGAAGTAAATTATGCACGGAGCCAATTTTTATGATTATGACAAAAAACTCATAGATTTCAGCTCTAACATTAACGTATTTAATATGAACGAAAGACTTTTCTCCTTTATCAGAGATGACTTTGACCATGTCAATGTTTATCCCGACATAAAGGCGAGGGAAGCAATCAATAATGTAGCCACTTACTTGGCTTGTGATGCGTCTAATATTATCTTGGGCAATGGATCTATAGAGATAATTGATAGGGCGATACACAGGGCGGGTCGAGTGGTTATTTTTGACCCTTCGTTCTATGAGTACGAGCTGAGAGCGAGTGTTTACAAAAAAGAACTGATTAGAATAAATTATAAAGATTTTAAAATAGATTTTGACGAATTAAATTTCTTAAAGGAGGGCGACTTACTAATCCTCACTAACCCAAATAATCCTAATGGCAGGCTGCTTAAGAAGGAAAAATTAATCAAAGCGCAAGAGATATGTAAAGAGCATGAAGCGACACTTTTACTTGACGAAGCCTTTATTGAGTTCACTATGCATGATTATGACAGCATAAAATTATTTAAGGGCGAGGACGTGATTGTAGTCAGAGCCATGACTAAGACCTTTGCCTTGCCTGGCGTGCGCTTTGGCTTTGCCTATGCGGCAAAGGACTTTAAGGACTACTATGATGAATTGAGCCTTGCTTGGTCGACTGGCTTTATACAAAATGAAGCAGCAAAACTATTGGCAAATAGCGAAAAATATTTAAGTGAAACTAAAAAATATTATCAAGAAGAGAGAAATAGATTAAAAAATTTATACAAAGATTTTGAAAATTTTGAGATGATAGATAGCGATGCAAATTTCTATTTACTTAAATTAAAAAAATTTACAGACGAAGAAATGTATAAGATTATGCTCGAAAAGGGTATACTTCTAAGGAGGATGCAAGGATACAAGAACATTGATAATAATTATGTGCGCCTTGCAATAAGGACTCGCGAAGAGAATGATTATTTACTTGAAAAACTAAGGGAGATAGAGAAGTGAAAGGCATATGCATAGCCGCAATGAACTCAAATAGCGGCAAGACAACTATAAGTTTAGCTTTGGCAAGACTGCTTGCAAATAATAATAATAAAGTGAAGTACCTTAAGAGCGGACCCGATTTTATCGATTCAAGGCTCGGCTCCTTCGCATCTAAGGGTGATTATGGCAATGTTGACATCTTTATGCAAAGGGATGGAGCGACTGAAGTGGGAACAAGCGATGCTGACTACTGCGTTTTAGAAGGCGTCATGGGCTACTTAGACGGCATATATAATACGATGGAGGCATCAACTTATGCCAACGCAAAGGCTTTGGGGCTTAAAACAGTTTTAGTACTTACTCCAAAGGGCGAGATGTTTTCGCTGATTGCAAAGCTAAAAGGATTTATGGACTACGCTGATAATATAGTTGGCGTTATATTTAATAAGACGCATGCAAAACTATATTCGATATATAAGGATCTAGTTGAAAAAGAACTTGGCTTAGAAGTCTTTGGTAACATTGAAATGGACGAGGACTTTGCTATAGAAGATAAGGATCTTGGACTAGAACTACCAAGTGACATAAAGGCTTTTGACGAGAAGCTTGACAGGATAGCTGCAAAGTTAGAAAAGTCAATAGATTTAGAAAAGCTTTTAAAATATTTCGAAGTGGCAAAGACAGAAGAGAAAAAAGATTTTCCAAAGTCAATGGCCACTGTGGCAATAGCTTATGACAAAGCATTTAACTTCTACTACAAAGAGAATATAGATTTTCTTGAAAAATATTTTACTGTGAAGTATTTTTCAGTCTTAGATTGTGAAGAAGTGCCTGAAGCAGATTTACTCTACATTGGCGGCGGCAACTTAAAAGATTATTTAGAGATAATCGAAAAATCAAAGTCCTTAGAAAGCATAAAGAAATATTATGAAAACGGCGGAAAAATATTTACCGAGGGCGAAGCGACTTACTTCTTAGCAGAAAGCTTTAACGAGCACAAGATGCTTGGCCTTATAAAAGGCAAGGCTATTAGCGAAAAGAGGCTGCACAACTTTGGTTACGCTTATCTAAATCCATTAAGAAAGAATTTTTTATTTGATACGGACAAAATTTTCCATTCACAAGAATTTCATAAGAGCAGTTTAAATGATAATGAATTTAATTTATTTAAAGTAGAAAAACCATATAGAGAGGATACTTGGACGAGCTCTTTTGCAAATGAAAGAGTCGTTGCGATTGAGCAAAACATTTCCTTCGTTCAAGATGAAGAATATTTTTATAAAAAGATAGATAGTTTAAGAGGTGAAAATGATGTATAATTACGACAATAACCCTATGAATATTGAAAACACAAGTATGGACATAATCGATAAGGAGCTTGTAGGAACAAAATTTACTGATACTGAAAAGCTTATTGTGAAGAGAATGATTCACTCGACAGGCGATTTTGATTATAAGAACATAATTGATATAAGAAATAATTTTCTTAATGAAGCGCTTGACGCGCTTAAGAATGGTGCCAAAATTTATACTGATACAAGGATGACTATGGCTGGCGTCAATGAAAATAGTTTAAAGAAGCTTAACTGCGAGATTATTAACCATATCAAGGACGACGATGTAAGGGAGCTTGCTAAAGAAAAGGGCACAACAAGAAGCTATCAAGCAATAGACAAGACTATAGGTGAAGACATCGCCATCTACTCAGTAGGCAACGCACCAACAGCTCTATATAGAATCATAGAACTGATTAAAGAAGAAAAAATTCATCCAAAGGCAATAATTGGTGTGCCAGTCGGCTTCGTAGGCGCGGCTGAATCAAAGGAAGCACTTAGAGAAGTAGGAATAGCTCAAATCTCGACAGTGGGCAACAAAGGCGGCTCAAACGTAGCAGCATCAATAATTAACGCGCTTTTATATATTTTATATAGAAAATGAATAAATACGATATAGTTGATGGCAAAAGCCTTAGATATGGCTACACAACTGGCACTTGCGCAGCTATTGCAACACATGCGGCGCTTATAAATCTATTGGATGCTCCAGTTAGTGAATACGACATAGATTTGCCATGCAATGAAACAATTAACGTTGCCATCAACTCAAATGAAAAGGGTGATGGCTACGCCATAAGCTCGGTTATAAAGGACGCTGGCGATGACCCAGACCAAACTAATGGTATAGAGATTTTTTCTAAAGTTGCTTTAAGGGATGATGGCAAGGTCATTATCAAGGGCGGCGAAGGCGTCGGCGTTTATACAAATGATTCAATCTTCGGCAAAAAGGGCGAATACGCCATAAACAAAGTGCCAAGAGAGATGATTACTAAAGAGGTCGAGCTTTTAACTGATAAAGGCGCTGACGTTACAATATTTACTCCCATGGGTGTTGAAATCGGCAAGAAGACTTTCAATCCAAACATCGGTATAGAAGGCGGCATCTCGATAATTGGTTCGACTGGTCTAGTTAAACCTATGAGCGAAGATGCTCTGCTTAAAACTATAGAGCTTGAGATAAAAACGCTTTACCTCGATAAGGGCGCGAGGGAAATCGTTCTTACGCCAGGCAGTCACGGCCTTAAAGAGGCTAATAGCATTGGTATAAAGGAAAATGTTGTTTTAACGAGTAATTACATCGGTGACTCGCTTAAGATGGCGTATGAAATTGGTTTTAGAAAGATTACGCTCGTGGGTCACATAGGTAAGTTTGCGAAGCTATCAATTGGTGTATTTAACACGCACTCAAAGAACGCCGACACACGTATGGAGGCCTTTGTATATTACCTTGCGATGCTGAATAAGCCTTATGAGCTCATTAAAAAGGTGGATGCCTTTATCACAGCAGAAAAGTGCTACAATTACCTTTATGATGCAGGCTACAAGGACGTTTTGTGCGCTATGGAAGAGGGCTGCGCGAAAAGAGTTAAAACTTATCTAAAAGATGAGGCGCTTGAAGCCAGCGTAAAAGTATATTCGTTTGAAAAAGGAGTATTAGATTGTTAATAGTTGTTGGAGTAGCGCTTGAAACATATAATCAAATAGAAAATCAACTTGTAAGTAGAAATTATAGTAGGAGTTATAAATAATGAATATAGTTTTTATTGCTCCACCTGCTGCTGGTAAAGGT
>NZ_CAKPYL010000047.1 GCF_934202865.1 uncultured Fenollaria sp.
TATTTATTCCTCATACAACGATGACATCGAAGGCAAGATCAATGCTGGAGCAAGGATACTTAATATAGCTGGCGGCAAAGACACAGCAAACTTAATTAGACATGTAAGAAAGATTGTCGGAGATAAGTTTCCTATCATAGCTACAGGTGGTCACAGTGATGAACATATACTTGAGACTATTAAAGCAGGAGCAAACTGTCTTTCATACACACCAAGAACTTCACCAGAGATACTTGAAGACATTATGATTGCTTATAGAGATAAATAAGATGATTCACCTCTAGCTTTAGAGGTGTTTTTCATGTGACAAGTCTTTCATTCAATCGATTAAGACTCTTATATTGACTAGACTTGTATTGAAAAAAATTATTGTTTATGATATAATTATCATGAAATTTTATGTAGAGGTATTAAATGAACAATTTAGGAAAAACAATTGAAGCAAAAGTAATTAATCACAAAGCTGATGAATATACTCTTGAAGACTTTGATAAAAACACTTATCATATTAAGTCCAATGAAAAGAATTATGATATAGGAGATACTGTTAAAATTTTCAACTATCCAGTTGATAATGAGATTGTATCTACTTTTCGCATGCCATTTATAGAACTAGGCGAGATTAGAGAGCTAAAGGTAGTCAGCAAGACAAGGATAGGCTACTTCTTAAACATGGGCCTTGATAAGGACGTCTTACTACCATTTTCAGAGACAATTAGAGAGCCAAAACTTAATTCCATGGTTCTAGTCAAATTGTATATAGATAAGTCTGGTAGACTTGCGACAACTATGAAGATAAGAAAGACTTTAGAAAGATCAGAAGGTATTCATAAGGGAGATATTGTTGATGGTGTTATCTACAATATATCTAGAGAATTTGGTTTATTCGTTGCAGTTGATGATAAATACGAAGCTATGGTACAAAAGAAGGACGTTTTCGAAGACTATGATTTAGGCGAGAGAATGAAGTTTAGGGTACAGGCTGTTCGTGACGACGGAAGGCTTATATTAAGCACTAAGCTTGAGAAGTCTGCTTATGACGAGCACAAGAGTGATTCACTAAAGGTTTATGAGATACTACTAAAGAATAAAGGAAAGATGAATTACGCAGATAAGAGTGATCCTGACGAGATCAGGAAGGTCTTTAACATGAGTAAGTCATCATTTAAAAGGGCAATCGCCATTTTGTATAGACAAAGAAAAATAATTATTAATGACGATTCCATAGAAATTAAGGAGGATTAATATGTCAGTAAAAATTAACACAGAAGTAATTGAGATGATGCTTTTCTTTTGGCAAAGCATTTCAGAGAGAGAAAAGGTTTCTGAAGACTATATCAGAAGCGTAGCAGAAAGAGATGAAATGAAATACACATTCTGCGAAGGTTTCAATGAAGAATCAGTTAGAAAAGTATTATCAGCTATATCAAATAATGAACTATTAAGCGACGCTTCAAAAGAAGAAAAGAAATTCTGGAACAACAATATGTGGATGACAGAAGACTTAGGCGTTGTTAATATGATGGTTGAACCAATCAAGAAGCTTAATCTAGACGGAATTGATGCAGATAAGACACTTATCTTCGTTCCAGGACACTTAGAAGAAAAATACATCGACGGAAACACTATAGTAGTGAACTTCTTCAAAATAAGCGTAGATATCTTCGGAGGAACAGGAGCAGTTACAGTTAACGGTAAGGATTTCAAAGACTATATCGTAGATTTAGTTAAAGCTAATTAATCTATCAAACACAGGAGGCAATATGGAGATATTAAAAGTAGAGCACTTATCAAACGCTTTTGACGGCAAAGAAATCTTAAAAGATGTAAACTTTTCTGTCAATTCTGGCGAAATCATTGGCTACATTGGACCTAATGGAGCTGGTAAATCAACAACTATAAAAATAATTATGGGTCTAAATAGAGATTGCTACGGAGAAGTCTCTGTATTTGGAAAGAATATCAAAAACTCACTTGATTATAAGAAGAGGATAGGCTACGTTCCAGAAGCTAGTGAAGTTTATGAGAACCTTACAGCAGTTGAAAACATAGAGCTTAATGCAGCTTTATATGAGATTGATGTTGAAAGTGCTGTTAAGAGAGCGAAAACTATGCTAGAAGTTCTTGATATGAAAGATGTGATGGATTCACAAATATCATCATTCTCAAAAGGTATGAGACAAAAGTATCTTTTTGTTTTATCTCTATTACACGATCCAGATATAGTTTTTTTAGATGAGCCATTAAGTGGTATAGATGCAAACTCAGTACTAGTAATAAAAGAAATCCTTGCATCTCTTAAAAATAAAGGCAAGACTATATTCTACTCATCACATATTTTAGAGGTAGTAGAAAAACTATCAGACAAAATAATACTTCTACAAGACGGCAAGGTTATTTTAAACGATAGTATAGACAATATCAAGAAAACGCTTAATAACAATGAAGGCAGTGATGAGTCACTTGAAAATATCTTCAATGAGGTAACTGGCTTTACTAATCACAAGGAATTAGCAGAAGAGTTTGTTAACGCTATGGGTGAAAGTGATGTTTAAATTATTCTCGTTAAAGGTGCTTGATCTATTCAAGCCTCTTTTTAAAGGCTTAAAAGTTGATTATGATAAGCTAAGAGCTATACTCAAAGCAAAGCTTATTATGGAGAATAGAAGGACTTCCGCTTTTTCAAATAGCTTTTCAGGACAAGATACCAAGAGTAAGGTATTTGAATTCTTTCAAAACAATAGCTTTTTTAAGAAGGGTTATATATTATTTTTGATATATGGACTTGTACTAGCAGGACTTTGCGCTAGTGTTGATGATGTAAAAACAAGATACACTGTATTATTTGCTGTTGGTATCTTCTTATTCTTTGCAGGCATAGTAGTTGACTTTACTGAAGTTCTTATAGATACTAGAGACAGAGATATACTTCTTTATAAGCCTGTTGGCGAAAGAGAAGTAAACTTAGCAAGATTAATTTCACTAATTATATATATTGTAAAGCTAAGTTTAATTATGTTTGGACCGGCACTAATAATCACATTAGTTAAAAGGCCACAAGAGTTTTTAATCCTGCTTTTAGAAGTAATTATGCTTTCAATAAGCCTTGTAATGTTTGAATACATTTTTTATTATGTATTATTTAAATTATTTAAAAATCTTAATATAAAGTCTATCATAACAACAGTTCAAGTACTTATATTTGTTGTTATTATGGTAGGATTTCAAATAATTGCTAACGCTATTGACAAAGAAACAGCTTTAAGAATATTTACAAGTGAGTCATTTAAATATTTATTTATACCGATGTGGTTTACAGGACCATTTGAACTCATTTATGGCAATTTTGAAACAATAAATATAATTTATACTGTTTTATTGATAGCACTATTCGTAGCATTGATCGCTATAAACACAGCCATATCTAAAGATTTTGAAGAAATATTAGCTAAGAAAGATAAAGTTATAATTAATAAAAAGACAAGCTTCCTACAAAGATTTACAAACAAGCTCTTTGCAAAGAACGATATGGAGAGGGCTGGAGTAAACATGGTGTTTTGGATGAAGGGTTCGGATGAAAAATTAAAATTTCAACTTGGCTCTATATCGCTAATGATAATTGTATATCCACTAATATTTTATTTTGCCATGTTTAAGAAAAGTAGCGATCCAATGGCTGATGCTGTCTTAAAAGACCATGCTAGATTTATTACATTAGTTAATTATATGTCAGCTATGATGGCAATGAGCATTTGGCAGATATTAAACTATGCTACAAGTTATAAGGCATCTATAATACATTTAATTACTGGAAATATAAGAATTAAAGAATTTAGAAATGGAGTGAAGAAAGGTGGTCTATTTGCCTTTATATTTGTGCCAATACTCATAAACGCAATGATAATATCATTTCTACTAAGAAATGCGTGGTTTGTAGACTATATAAATCCAATAATATTTATAATGTTATCAGCAATTATAGCTTCAGATTTAATGTTAAAGAATATACCATTCTCAATGGACGTTACAAAAATTAAGAATGGACAAAAAGGATATTTCTGGGCAGGAATGGCATCTATGTTTATCACAGCAATATTGGTAGGCATAAATGCATTGCTAATATTCTTAAATACACCGTTTATATATCTATATACATTAATCGGTTTAGGAGCGCTGATTTATTTACTTAAAAAATAGGGGACAATATGACTTTAGATTTAGAAGAGAGAAAACAATTAATACTACATGGTGATATGAGAAAAGCAATAATTACGCTTGCGACACCTATAGTATTAAATAATTTGATACAAACATTATACAATTTAGTAGATTCATTTTGGGTCAGCGGCATAGGAGAAACAAGTTTTGCAGCAACAGGCTTTGTTTGGCCGATACTATTCTTATTCATATCGATAGGCATTGGTCTTAGTATAGCCGGAACTGGAATTATTTCTCAGCTAATTGGCCGGTCTGATTATGAAAAAGCAAAAGTATATAGAGAAAATTTATATATATTAACCTTTATACTATCTATCATAGTGGTTGTTTTAGGACTACTTTCATCTGGTTTAATAATTAAACTGATGGGTGCCAAGGGAGATTTATATACTGAGAGTAAAGATTATCTAGAAATTCTTTATTTAGGCTTTCCCTTTGTTTATTTATATTTTGCTACAAACTCAATTTTCCAAGCATCAGGAGACACAAAAACGCCTACCATCATAAGCGGTATCTCTGCTGTGATAAACATGATTTGCGACCCTATATTCATATACGAAAAGGTTCCATATCTTGGCTTTAAAGGCTTTAACATGGGAATCAAGGGAGCCGCTATAGCAACAGTTATTTCACAAGTTTTTATGGCTGTAGCAATTATAATTATAGCTAGCAAAAAGGGATTAATTGATTTAAACTTTTTTTCATATAAATACGATAAAGAAGCTTCAAATAAAATTTTATCCATAGCGCTGCCATCTTGTATTGGTCAGTCTGGTGAGGCACTTGGCTTTATCATCTTAAATGTGTTTGTCTTGTCATACGGCCAAGATACACTTACAGCATTTGTTACTGTCAATAGAGTAACTTCAATCATATCTATGCCGCCAGGAGGCATTGGTCAATCAATAGTAAGTATAGTCGGACAAAATAAAGGAGTCAAGAACTATGACAGAGTTAAACTTGCTTTTAGAAAGGCTTGTAATATGTCAAATATCGTTACAATATCGGGAGCGATAGTCGTTTGGATATTTAGAGATCAAGTCCTAGGGATATTTTTAAAAGAAGCAAGCGAAAATGTTATGTTTTTGTCTAGACAGTTTTTGTTCTTCATACTGATAACAAATTTCTGCATGGGTCTATATAGTGTCTATCAAGGACTCTTCCAAGGCTCAGGCAAAACAGATATGGCTATGAAGATGCTTTTAGGAAGACTATGGGCACTTAGAATACCTATGATCCTTTTATTTAAATACGTATTTATGATGGGACCAATAGCGATATGGCTTGCGATGAGTTTATCGAATTTATTTACGGCAATATATGGCTACATATTATTTAGAAGCGGTAAATGGAAAGGAGAAATTATATAATGAATCAAGCAATAATTCTAGCTGCGGGAGAAGGATCACGCATGAAATCTTCTCTAATCAAAGTTTTGCACAAGATCAATGGAAAGCCAATGCTTCAGTATGTTCTAGATGCAACGGCAAAGTCGGGCTTTGATAAGAGATACTTGATTGTAGGCAACAATAAAAATAAGGTTATAGAAGCTTTTTCTTCGGATGAGAGCATAAAGTTCATAGAGCAAAAAATGGGACCTGGAGAACCTTATGGTACTGGATATGCTGCTTCACTTGCTAAAGACTACATTACGAATGATGACAATGTATTAGTCGCATTCGGAGATACTCCACTTGTAAATGAAGAGATATTAAAAAGTTTTCTAAGTTTTCATATGGATAACGATAACAATCTTACTATACTAAGTGCGGTTTTAGAAAACTGTGATGGCTATGGAAGAATAATCAGAGATAACGCTGACAAGCTACTTAAGATTGTGGAACAGAAAGATGCTAATGAAGAAGAATTAAAGATTAGAGAAGTTAACTCAGGCATATATTGCTTCAAAGGTAAGGATTTTTTAGATTCTATAAATAACCTAAAGAATGATAACGTTAAGAAAGAGTATTACCTAACAGATGCAGTTGCATACTTGTTAAGTAAAGGTAAGAAAGTTGACGCATACATAAGCAAGGATCAAAACATTGCGCTAGGCGTTAACAATCAAGTAGATCTAGCAAAAATAGAAGAGATTGTCAGAAAGAACATAGTTAGAAAATGGATGCTTGAAGGCGTTTACTTTAAGAATCCTGATAATGTATATATTGAAGAAGACGTCAAGATAGGCAGAGATGTTGAGATATATCCAGATGTTATACTTGAAGGTAAGACAGTTATTGAGGACAATGTAAGGATATATGGCTACACAAGGATTAAAGATTCGCACATAGCAAAAGATGTTAGTATCGAAAGCTCACTTATTGAAGACTCATATATCGGTGAAAGAACGAAGGTAGGTCCGAATGCACATCTAAGACCAAATTCTAAAGTAGGTAAGGATTGCAAAGTAGGTAATTTTGTTGAGATAAAGAATGCAAGTTTAGGCGATGGAACTAAGGCTGGACACTTGGCTTATGTAGGTGATGCGGACGTTGGCAATAATGTCAATATAGGTTGCGGTGTTATATTTGCAAACTATGATGGCAAGAAAAAGTATAGATCTAAGGTTGAGGACAACGCATTTATAGGTAGCAACTCTAATATAGTTGCACCTGTAGAGATAGGTGAGAATGCATATGTTGCTGCAGGATCAACTATAATAACTACAGTTATCAAAGATTCTTTGTCTATTGCGAGAGCTAGACAAGTTGATAAAATAGATTGGGTAAAAAATAAAAAAAACATGGAGGAAGAAAAATGAATTCATTTTTAGGACAACTAAAAGTATTAACAGGAAACGCTAATAGACAATTAGCAAAGGATGTATGCAAGCACTTAGGTGCAGAGCTTATCGATTCAGAAGTTACACACTTTTCTGATGGAGAAATTGCTGTTAACATCAAAGAAACAGTTAGAGGAGCAGATGTATTTATCGTTCAACCAACTCATGAACCAGTTAACGACAATCTAATGGAACTACTAATCATGATTGATGCATGTAAGAGAGCTTCTGCAGGCAGAATCAACGCTGTAATTCCATACTATGGCTATGCAAGACAAGATAGAAAGACAAAACCAAGAGAACCAATAACAGCTAAATTAGTTGCTAATCTAATTGAAAAAGCTGGCGCTGATAGAGCAGTTCTTATGGACCTTCATGCAGGACAAATTCAAGGTTATTTTGATATACCAGTTGACCATCTATCAGCTATAAAACATTTAGCTGAGTATTTCAAGACATTAAAGCTTGATGATGTAGTTGTTGTATCACCAGACCTTGGTGGAGTAACACGTGCGAGAAATTTTGCAAATGAATTAAATGCTTCTATAGCAATAATTGAAAAGAGAAGACCAAAGCCAAACGTATCAGAAGTAATGAATGTTATCGGTGATGTAGAAGGTAAGACTTGTATATTAGTTGACGATATCATAGATACAGCTGGAACTATCTGTCATGCTGCTGAATACTTAACAGAAAAGGGCGGAGCAAAGAAAGTTTACGGATGCGCAACTCACGGTGTATTATCAGGACCAGCTATCGAAAGACTTATTAGCAGTAAACTAGAAGAGTTTGTAATTACAGACACTATACCTTTAAACATTGGTAACGTTACAGACAAGATTAAAGTTGTAAGCATAGCTGATCAAATAGCTAAAGCAATAGAAAGAATACACAACAACGAATCTATAAGCTCGATATTTGATTAATGAAACTTATAGTAGGCTTAGGCAACCCTGGAGACAGATTCGATGGCACAAGGCACAATGCGGGCTTTGAGACTATTGATATTTTGTGCGAGGAACTTAATGTTAAACTAAATAATGCAAAGTTTCACTCTCAGTTTGGATATACAAGCTACAATGGCGATAAATTATATTTAATGAAGCCGATGACTTATATGAATGAAAGTGGAATTGCAATAAGAGAGTTTATGTCATACTACAAATTAACTATTAATGATTTGATAGTTATTGTAGATGATATAGACATTAGTTTTGCAAGCATAAGAATAAAGAAGTCTGGCAGCGCTGGTACACACAATGGATTAAAATCAATAGTTTATCAATTGAACAATGATAAATTCACTAGAGTTAAGCTAGGGGTTGGTCACAAACCAGAGCATTTTGATTTGGCAGACTTTGTTTTATCTAGATACTCTAAAGAAGAAAAAGTAGATATAGAAAAAACATATAAAAACGCAGCTAAAGCGTGCCTTTCTATACTTGATAAAGGCGAAGACTATGCGATGAATATGTACAACGGAAAATAGGTGGAACATGGATATTTTACAAAAAGGTTTATTAGCTTTTCAATACAAAGATATAGTAAATGACGTCAAAGGCGGCGTAAGTCCTATATTTATTAACGGTCTTGTAGAAGAAGCTATAGGCATAAGTGTAAAAACTATCCAAGAGAACACTGATACTAGTTCAATAATTATAACATATGATGAGGCAAGGGCTAGAAGAATATTCGAGGACTTGAAGAATTCACACGCCAATGTGTACTATCTAAAGAAAAGAGAGATGCTATTTTACAATGTTAGCGACTCTTCTTTAGAGACAGAGTACTCAAGGATTCAAACCCTTGTTTCTCTAATTAATAAGAAGAACTCTATTTTAATTATGGATATAAAGACACTTGATGAAGAGCTTATCAAGAAGGAAATCTATGAAGATTTAAGTTTTAGCTTAAAAACTAATCAGACTATAGACATAGAAAAACTTCTTGATTCACTATTAAGGCTTGGATATAAAAGGTCTAGTATGGCTTCTAACAAGGGCGAGTTTGCTCTAAGAGGCTCTATAGTCGATATATATGATACTATATCTGACATGCCATATAGAATAGAGTTTTTTGGTGATGAAATTGATTCTATAAGAATATTTGATAAGGATACGCAAAAAACCATTGTTACGACTGAAGAGGTTCTAATCAATCCTGCAAGAGAGATTTTAATTCTTGATGAGTACAAAAAAAGCATTATTGATAATTTAAAGAAGGATTTTGACAAGACAAAAGAGACGAACAAGAGCTCATACTCACTAATGAATGAAAAGTTTAAAGAGTACTTTGAGATGCTTAGGGAAGATAGTTTTGATAAGAACAGGTCTTTGCTATTAAGGTACATACCTGATAAATATAAGTGCAGTATCTTTGATTACTTTGATGAGAATACTTATATTTACTTAGATGAGAGTAAAAGACTTGAAGATGAGTATGATAAGTATATTAATTTTCACACTCAAGAGATGGAGTCACTATATAAGAATGGCGAGATACTTCTAAAAGAATTTAACGCCATCATGTCTTATAGTGATTTGCTAACTAGGATTAAGAAGAATAAATTGGCACTGATCTCAAATATTTTAATAAACTCAAAAGATTTTAATCCGAAAGCCATTTACAATTTGCATTTAAATTCGGTAACTAAATACAATTCGAAGTACGAGGCATTGCTTGATGATTTAAGGCACTATAAGCTAAGAGGCTACAAGATAGTTCTATCGATTAAAGACATTGAAAGATACGATAGGATTTACTCGCTTCTTAAGGATAACGATATAGCTTTTCTTCAAGAAAATGAGATTGAGGACAAAATTTTGTCATCTCAGCTATTATTAAGAAATGACTCATCAACGAGGGGCTTTGTCTTTAGCGAAAATAAATTTATAGTTTTATCTGAAAATGATGTCTATGGCTCTCAAAAGGAAAAGATTAGAAAGAAGAAATCATCTAAGAAGCTTGATATTTCAGATATATCAGAAGGAACATACATCGTTCACGAAGACCACGGCGTAGGCATATATAAGGGTATAGTTAAGCTAGAAGTGCTTGGCGCGAAGAAAGACTTCTTATATATACAGTACAAAGGCGAGGACA
Organism: uncultured Fenollaria sp.; assembly: GCF_934202865.1. Classification (GTDB taxonomy): domain Bacteria; phylum Bacillota; class Clostridia; order Tissierellales; family Peptoniphilaceae; genus Fenollaria. The sequence continues at coordinate 10,103 of NZ_CAKPYL010000047.1, forward strand.
AGCTTTATGTGCCTATAGCTCAGATGGATAGGATACAGAAGTTTTCTGATAAAGACAGTAAAGATGTTAAGATAAATAAATTATCGACAAATGACTGGATAAAGCAAAAGTCTAAGTCTAAGAAGGCTATTGAGAGAATGGCTGAGGATTTAGTCGAGCTATATGCAATAAGAGAAGAAAAAGAAGGCTATGCTTTTTCAAAGGATACAGCTTGGCAAAGAGAGTTCGAAGAGTCATTCCCATACGAAGAGACAAAAGGGCAGCTTGAGGCAATTATCGATATAAAAAGAGATATGGAGTCCAATAAGCCGATGGATAGACTTTTATGCGGCGACGTTGGCTTCGGTAAGACTGAAGTTGCTCTTAGAGCTGCATTTAAAGCCATCATGGACGGTAAGCAAGTAGCTTTCTTGTGCCCGACAACCATACTTTGTCAGCAGCACTATGAAACCATCATCGAAAGATTTAATAAATATCCAATACGTTCAGCTATGATGTCACGCTTTAGAACAAGCAAAGAACAAAAGCAAACGGCTGAAGAGCTTCAAACTCATAGCATAGACATAGTTGTTGGCACACATAGACTATTGTCAGATGATGTTAAATTTAAAGATCTTGGCCTATTGATTATAGATGAAGAGCAAAGATTTGGCGTTAGAGACAAAGAAAAGATAAAAAAGCTTAAAGAGAATGTTGACGTGCTATCACTTTCAGCGACACCTATACCTAGGACCATGCATATGGCACTCTCAGGCATTAGAAGCATGTCGGTCATAGAAGAGGCACCGCAAGATAGGTATCCAATACAAACATACGTTTTGGAATACAACAAAAGTCTTGTTAGAGATGCCATACTTAAAGAGATGGATAGAGACGGCCAAGTATTTTTTGTCTTTAACAATGTCGAAAAGATTGAGTCCATGTACAATGAACTGCAAAATTTAGTGCCCGAAGCAAGAATCGCCATTGGCCACGGACAAATGACTGAGGCAAAGCTTGAAAAAGTGATGATAGACTTTATGTATCATAAGTATGACGTTTTGCTATCGACAACCATAATTGAAACGGGGCTTGATATACCTAATGCAAATACCATCATCGTATATAACTCTGAAAATATGGGTCTAAGCCAGCTTTATCAACTCCGCGGAAGAGTAGGTAGAATGAACAGAATTGCTTATGGTTACTTCACTTACAGAGAAAATAAAGTTCTTACTGAAACGCAAGAGGCGAGACTTAAGGCGATTAAAGAATTTACTGAGCTTGGTAGCGGATACAAAATTGCTATGCGCGACTTGCAGATTAGGGGCGCAGGTAACCTATTAGGCACATCGCAACATGGTCACATTGCTGCCATTGGCTACGACTTATACATCAAGTATTTGAACCTTGCCATAAAGAAGCTTAGAGGCTACGAGGTGAAAGAGGATATCGATACAAGAGTCGACATAAACGTGGACGCTTATATACCGGATGACTTTGCACCGGACGAATATGTTAAGATGGATCTATATAAGAAGATAGCTGCTGTTGAAAATGAAGAGGTGAAGAGCGAACTTATAGACGAAATTGTCGATAGATTTGCTGACATACCTAAGCCA
>NZ_CAKPYL010000048.1 GCF_934202865.1 uncultured Fenollaria sp.
GAACTATCCTTGTGTTTTTGTCGGCTATTATTACAATAATAATACCGCTTTTCGATGCGTACATACTTAAAACGATAACAGCAGCGATTATCGAAGGTTTTGACGCTGAACAATTTATCTTAAGTTTAATCAGTTTATTTATTTTTTACATTTTACTAAAAATTTTAAATACATGGATGGACACTAGAAATGAATTTTTTCAAACTAAGGTCAGTATGCTCTATGGTGTAGACCTTATCTCTGCTCTTATGGATAAGGATCTACTTGATTTTAAAACAGCAGAGCAAAAAGCTTTGTTTGAAAGGTCGAAGTCCTTTGCTTTTGAAGGAGAACAAGCTGATGGCGCTTGGTCTGCTATTAGACTTTCTAAGCTTATCACATCTTTCTTAGGCTTTTTCGCTTATGCAATTATTTTTTCTTTTCTTAGCTATAAATTAGTCATAATTATATTAATTTCAGCACTTGTCACAGCCTATTTCCAAGATAGGCTAATGCTTTATGGAGACAAAATCACTGACGATATGGCTCAGGAAGAGTCAAGGCACTATTATATGTATAAAGTTTCTTTAGATGATGGTGCACAAAAAGAGATTCGCTTAAACAATGCTCTTTCATGGCTAGTCTATCACCTAGATAAGATATCAAAAGCATATTACACGCTTCTTCGTGGCTGGACTAAAAAAGCAAATGCGGTCTCTTTAGTCGAAGGCATATTTGGCTTCATCAGAGACTTATTTACCTACGTTTTACTTACAAAGAGCGTGCTTAATGGAGAGATAAGTGCAGCGAATTTTATTTTTTATCTAAGCTTAGTAGTTGGTTTTTCAGAGTGGCTAAACAATTTCTCTGGTCATATAAGGTCGCTTAGGAGAATTTCTCTTGTTTGTGACAAGTACAGGACCTTTGTTCAAGATGAAACACATGACGATAGTGAAAAAATACATCTAAAGTCTATAGATGAGATAAAATTAGAAGACGTTTCTTTCGCTTATGATGAGGATAATGAAATTTTAAAGAATATTAATCTTACTATCAAAAAAGGCGAGTCTATCGCCATAGTTGGGGAGAATGGTGCTGGCAAAACCACTCTTATTAAGCTTATTACAAAGCTTTTTGATGCTAGTAGCGGCAGGATTTTAATCAATGGTATCGATATTGATCTTTACGATAAAAAGTCTATTTACAATAGGATAAGCGCTCTATTCCAAGACTACTTCTTGATGCCAACTACGCTTATTAATAATTTGGACGATAAGCAGCAAGATAGGTCTAAGGCAAAAACGCTTATTGATGAGATGGATTTAAGTAATAGATTTAATTCACTAGAAAACGGCTTGGATACTGATCTAATAAATATCGAAGATAATAAGGTAGAAGGTTTTTCTGGCGGTGAAACGCAAAAGCTTTTATTTATCAAATCTCTTATGAAAGATAGTGACTTATTGATACTTGATGAGCCAACATCAGCCTTAGATCCGATTGCTGAAGAAAAACTTTATCTAAAGTACAAAGACTTTACTAAGGACAAGATGGCGATATTTATCTCACACAGAATTACTTCAACGAGGTTCTGTGACAGAATTATTTACTTAGATGATAAAAGTATTGCCGAAGTGGGAACTTATGATGAGCTTATGAACTTAGGTGGAAAGTACAAGGCTATGTTTGATATGCAAGCTAAGTATTACAAGGAGAATGAAAATGAAGAAGCAAGTTTATAAAGACATCTACAAAATTAAAAAGAGCATATTGCCAATAGTTTTTCTGAATGCTTTATTAAGTGCAGCTGAGCCTTTCATCTTTGTCTACATCTCTGGCTACTTACTAAAATTTATAATTGAAGCTAGAGAAATTAGCTTTATAATAAGATTTTCTGTGGCAGCAGCGGCAATATCCTTTGCACTTCACTATATTAAAAACATCACTGAAAACTATAAGCTAGAGTACGGCGACTATTTAAATACTAATGAAAAAAATATTCTTATTAAAAAATTATTTTCTCTAGATTTTAAGGACCTTGAAGCTAAAGATACAAAGGACAAAATTTTAAGACACAAAGAAGAAAGTGACGGCATGAGTACCATCTACATGGAAGCTATGTATCAATTTTATAACTTCACTGTTAATATACTAAGTATTATTATAGCAATAGTCTCACTAATTAGCTTTTATCCAGCGCTTGCAAAATCTGTTGATATTAAAGTTTTTGGCTCGAAATATTTTCCTTTGCTAATAGTATTTTTAATGCTAGTAGTTATTTATGCGCTAATCAATTTTAGGAAGAGGGCAGAAGAAAAGAACGAAATTGATAGAGAGGCCTATGCGAAAAAATACAAGATTTACGATTATTACATGAGGCTACTGTCTGATTACGAGTCGTTAAAGCAGATTAAAATTTATGACGAGAAGGCTTTTATACTTGATGATATCAATGAGAATTTTGTAAATAGCGGTTTAGGTTTAAGAAAGAAAATTGCAAGAAGAACAGGTTTTAGTGAGGGAGTAGATGATCTTTCACTATCGCTACTTGGCATCTTGTTCTTAATCATGCTTGCCATCAAGGCAAAGGGCGGTCTCTTTGGCGTAGATAAGCTTATAATATACTACGGTGCTTTTAAAGCACTTTGCGAGGCCGCGAAGGAGCTTATCAACACCATTGGCGAAGAAAAAGCTCTTGAGCCTAAGATAGCAATTTTGTATGATATACTTAATTTAAAATCTGACAAAAATCTTGATGCAAGGGAAAAAGATCCTTCAGAGACTATGATTAGCGTAAAGAATTTAAGCTTTTCATATCCAGATTCAAAAACTACTCAGCTTAAAAATCTTAATCTCGATATAAGGCGAGGCGAAAAAATTGCAATAGTTGGGGAAAATGGTTCAGGTAAAACGACTTTTGTAAATTTGCTAACAGCTTTATACAAAGCAAATGTAGGCAGCCTTCTTATTGATGGCGAAGTGCCCTCGCTTGATTTTACTGCGAAAAATATTGGCGCAGTGAGTCAAGACTTTTATCTATTTTCATTTAAGCTTGGAGAAAATATTGCTACTAATGAAAATTATGACGCTAATGAATGCGAAAGAGTTTTAAAGCTTGCTAATTTTGAAAAAGCTTATGACTTAGAAAAATATCTATACACAGACATTGACGAAGACGGTGTAGATGTCTCTGGTGGTGAAGGACAAAAAATTGCACTAGCAAGAGCTCTTTACAATGATAAGGATATATTGATATTTGACGAGCCGACATCAAAGCTTGATCCAAAGTCTGAGATGAAAATTTTCGAGAGCTTCAATGAGGCGGCTAAGGGCAAGACAGTCATATTCATTTCTCACAGGATGAGTGCTTGTAAATTTGCAGACAGAGTCATATTATTCCACGACGGCAAGATTATTGACAGCGCACCACATGAAGAATTATTGAAACAAAATGAAAAGTATAAAGAGATGTGGAGTGCACAAGCAAAATATTTTAATTAATTTATAAAAGTGATTGAGCATGTCTTAGTCACTTTTTTTATGCCTTGCTTTATTGAAAAAAATAGTATTTTGTGTTAAAATTAAAATAGCTAAGTATATGGCCGAATGGGTATATATACTTAATAAAGGAGTGAGAACATGGACAAGGACAATAAAGACAAGAAGGGACCTAAGAAGTCTCTCGTCTATTACTATATAGTTATATTAATCATTGCCTACTTCTTCAACGTCTTCTTCATGAAGGACTTCATGAAGCCGAATGTTGAGAAGGTCACTTACGATGCTTTTTTGAAAGCGATTGACGAGGGCGTTGTTGACAAGGTGCAAAAGATGGGCGGCAACATTGTATTTCAGCTTAAGCCTGATTACGTGGCCGTTCGCGACAAAGACAATGACAAGAAATTAAAATTTGAAAAAGCAAAATTAGATAAGGATGGCAAGGTCATAAGCAAGAGTGAAGACGAAGAGCTTAGAGTCTTCATCACAGGCGAGTGGGACTACGACGGCCTTACAGAAAAGCTTGAGGCAAAGGGCGTTCACTTCGGTAGTGAGATCATCGAAGAGCCATCGATCTTAGTAAAAATCTTGGGCTTCCTACTACCGATAGCGACATTTTTGATTATGGGTCTCGTTCTATCCAGAATTTTATTCAAGGATATGGGCGGCGGCCTTGATAAATTTGGTTTCGGCAAATCGGGCGCCAAAGTTTATGTAAAGGGTAAGCAAAAGAAGACTTTCGAAGACGTTGCGGGCCAAGAAGAAGCGAAGGAGATGCTTCTAGAGATAGTCGACTTCCTTCACTATCCAGAAAGGTACGCCAAGATAGGAGCCAACCTTCCTAAAGGAGCCTTACTCGTAGGACCTCCGGGCACAGGTAAAACACTTCTAGCACAAGCAGTTGCGGGCGAAGCAGACGTGCCATTCATCTCTATATCGGGTTCATCCTTCGTAGAGATGTTCGTGGGACTTGCAGCCAAGAGAGTTAGAGAATTATTCAAAGAAGCGCAAGAGAAGGCGCCATGCATCATATTTATAGACGAGATCGACGCCATAGGTAAGTCACGTGAAGGATCTTTCTCCTCAAATGACGAGAGAGAGCAAGCTCTAAACCAATTGCTTACAGAGATGGACGGCTTCGACTCCAAAAAAGGTATAGTGGTACTTGCGGCAACAAATAGACCAGAAGTACTTGACCCAGCCTTACTACGTCCAGGTCGTTTCGACAGGCGTATACCAGTTGAATTACCTGACCTTAATGGCAGAATAGCCGTATTAAAGGTACATTCACGAAACATCAAGATGTCAGACGATGTAGACTTTAAAAAGATAGGTCTACTCACAGCAGGCGCATCAGGCGCAGACCTTGCAAATATTGTGAACGAAGCGGCACTTAGAGCGGTTAGAAACAAAAGAGATTACGTAATACAAGAGGATTTACAAGAGTCAGTTGAAGTAGTTATAGTTGGCTACCAAAGAAAAACTATGATTATCTCAAAGAAAGAGCGTGAAATGATTAGCTACCACGAAGTTGGTCACGCGATAGTCGCAGCCGTTCAAAAGAAGAGCGCTCCAGTTGAGAAGATCACAATCATACCAAGGACATCGGGCGCACTCGGCTACACACTACAGTCAGATACAGAAGAAAAGTTCCTTATGGACAAGGAAGAGCTCTTCAATATGATGGTTACTGCATCAGGCGGTAGAGCCGCTGAGGATATAGTATTCGGCGTAATTACGACTGGCGCAAGCAACGATATAGAGCAAATCACAAACATCGCTAGAAACATGGTTATGCGCTACGGCATGAGCGACGACTTCCCTATGATGAGCCTAATGAGCGAAGGAAACCGCTACCTAGGAGGCGCAGGCGAGCTTACAGCGAGTCAAGACACCTTTGCCAAGGTCGACGATATCGTCAAAAACCTTATTGCAGAGGCTTATGAAGAAGCAAAACGCATACTTCGTGAGAATAGGACTAAGCTTGATAAGATATCAAAATACCTTATCGAGAAAGAAACCATCAGCGGAGAAGAGTTTATGAGGATCTTTAATGAAGATGACAATGCTGCAAATGGCGAAAATGGCGAAGTAAGCGAAAATACTAATGATAGCGATGCTAGTATAGATAGTAAAAACACTAATGATAGTGAAAATGCTAAAGAAAGTGACTCTACTATTGAAAGTGACTCTACTATTGAAAGTGACTCTACTATTGAAAGTGATTCTACTAAAGATAGTGACTCTACTATTGAAAGTGATTCTACTAGAGAAAGTGATTCTACAAAAGAAGACGAAAATACTCAAGATGAGTAAAATGACGATAGTGGCAAGGCCATAATCGTAGAAGAGGATAGTAATATATAAATATAAGGAGTAGGAGACATGGGTTATATACTAATTGTTGACGACGAAACGACGATAACTGATATCATCGAGTTCAATTTACAAAAGGAAGGTTTTGAGACAAAGGCGGTTCACGACGGCAAAGAAGCGCTGCTTGCGGTGAATGAATACGAGCCGGACCTAATGCTACTTGACGTCATGATGCCTGAGATGGACGGCTTTAAGACGCTTGAGCTACTTAGACAAAAGTATAAATTCCCGATCCTTATGCTGACTGCGAAGGAAGAGGAAGCGGATAAAGTCAAAGGTCTAGAGCTGGGCGCTGACGACTACATCACTAAGCCATTTGGCATAAGAGAGTTAATTGCAAGGGTTGAGGCGAATCTTAGACGCGCACCTAAGAGTAAATCGACTGAAAACTCCATTACCATAGGCGATATAAGGATGGATATGACTCTATTACAAGTATTTAAGAAGGAAAAGCCGGTTGAGCTAACTCTTCGTGAGTTTGAAGTGCTAAAGTACTTGATGCAGCACCCTAACGAAGTATTCTCAAGGGCGGATCTACTTAAGGACGTTTGGGGCTACGACTACATCGGCGACGTAAGGACTGTCGACGTAACTATCAGACGTGTGCGCGAAAAAGTTGACGAGAAATTAACAGACGACTACAAATACATCAAGACAAGAAGAAACATGGGTTATTACATCTCAAATGAAGTTTAATTCGATAAAGTTTAGGTTTGTCATCATCTACGCGTCGCTAGTACTATTTGTCCTAGTGAGCGTTGCTGCCTTCATTGTTACAGGGCTTGAAACTGAGCTAATGAAGGGCCTAAAGGACGATATCAAAAAGCAGGTTGAGACCATGACCTCGACCTCAAGATACTTTACGAAGGAGAACTGGTCGGACGAAGACGCAATCACTCACATACAGACTGTTATCGATGAGAATAGGTTTAACGCTGACGAACTTGTCTACGTTATAAGCAACGACAGCTACCCGTCGGTTATTGCGGGTAACGATGAAGGCACTAGACTAATAGTGGGCAAAAACGCTTATGACGTTGACACGATCAATCAAGCGATGCTACTTGAGGCTCTAAAGGGTAACTTAAGCGAAAAGATTATCGGCGAAGGAATAGACGCCGAAGTGCATCTAAGCTACCCTGTCGTATCGGAGAAAGGCAAGGTCAAGGGCGTTGTCTACGTAATCAGCTCTACAAGGATGGTTGAGGCAACTGTAAAGAAGGCGAGACAGCTGCTTACTATAATCAGTTTGGCGGCAATCTTCGTAACGATACTTATCGCTTATCTACTCGCTTCGTCAATAGTTTCACCTATCAGTAGCTTGACTGCGAAAGCCAAGAGACTTGCTGAGGGTGACTTCACTCAAAAAGTTGAGGTAAGGAGCAAGGACGAGATTGGTAAGCTGGCGTCTATGTTTAATACGCTTACAAATGAGCTGAACAAGACCATTAGCGAGAAAGACCTTGAGCAAAAGAAGCTCGAGACCATATTTAGCAATATGACTGAGGCCATCATCGCCTTAAATAGCCAGGGTGAGCTTATTCACGCAAACTCTGTTGCGCAAAAACTTATTGATATTGACATAAAGAGGGACACGCAAAGGTACTTTAACCTTGATAAAATCGGGCTTTCATCGATTAATTTCGATAATCCATTTACCCTTGAAGGCGAAGAGGAGATCGAGCTTAAGGGCGGTGTCTACAAGATGACTTATGCGCCATTCGAAAACGAGGACTATAGTCTTGGCGGCATCATCATCATGTTCCAAGACATAACTAAGGAGCACAGGCTTGACAATATGCGTAAGGAGTTCGTTGCCAATGTTTCGCACGAGTTAAAGACGCCTATCACGGCTATAAGGAGCTACTCGGAGACGCTGCTTGAGGGCGGCGTGCCTGAGGAGATGCAAAATAAGTTCCTAGGCGTTATCGAGAAGGAAGCGGACAGGATGAATAGACTTGTTCTTGACCTCTTATTGCTATCGAATATCGATTATAAGGGCGGGGAGGACGTCAAAGTCACTGTGCTTAACGATAAGGTTAAGGACGCGATTGACAAGCTAAAGATACTTGCGGACGAAAAGAAGCAAAAGCTTATTTACTCTATCGCCGACGAGCCGCTTAAGGCGCTTATTGATCCTGACTCCTTTGAACAGATTATCACAAATCTTATATCGAATGCGATTAAGTATACGAATGAAGAAGGTACCATCGAGGTAAAACTATATTCAACTTTAGGCAAGATCCACATCGATGTTATTGACAATGGTATAGGCATACCAGAGAAGGACCAAAAGAGAATCTTCGAGAGATTCTATAGGGTCGAAAAGGGCCGCTCGAGAAAGATGGGCGGAACAGGTCTTGGCCTATCCATCGCCAAGGAGATGGCGAACGCCTACAAAGCAGATATAGTCTTCACTTCGAAGTTTGGTATAGGCACGACATTTACATTCTTAATCGATGAATTTAAAGAAACAAATTCGTAATAACAATTTAATACAACTGTAATATTAAAGCCCTCCCATCTATGTTATAATAGATGTAGATAAGGAGGGAAGGTATGAAAAAGAAAGTCTTAATCTTTATTTTATGCCTTTTCATATTCACAATTGGATCATCTTCTTTTGCGAAAGATGCATATGTATTTAAGGTTACAAAACCTGATCAAGATATATACTCTACCATTGACGAAACTTTATTTATCAATGGCAGTGCACCGAAGAATGCGAATGTTGAGATAAAACACTACCTAAAGGACATTAGCTTTAAGGACTTTGAAAGCTACAAGGACAAGTATCCTAAGCTTGATGACTTTAAGAAGCACTTTGAGGAAGAAGTGATTAAGGACGATGGATATGAAGAGCTATCAAAGACAAGTATAAGTGTTGGATCTTTAGGTATATTCTCCAAAAAGCTTAGCCTTATGAATGGGCTTAACAAGATAGTCATAAGCACAGCGAAGTCGGAGAAGGTTTTCTACATATACTTAACTGACACAGATAAGTTATCAGAAAGCATTACACTTATGAAAACTATTGATCTAATAAAAAATTTGAGATAGGAGGAGCTAGATTGAGAGAAAGAATCAAGACAGCCCTTCTTTTTTTCTTGATTATTTTTGCCATATTCTTAAGTTCAAAGCTATGGCTGGACTTTTCTAGTGAGAGAAGAGTCGGTATCGAGGCAAAGGAGAAAGAGAAGGTGGAGCTAAAGGACTACATTAGCGCCGAGACTGCCATCGTCAACTTTTCAAAGGACAAGCACACTGTTTTAGACAACCCTGGGGAGCAAGGACTCTTCCAAAGTTTCAAAGGGTTTTTTTCTGATGTCTTTACGAAAAATAATTACAGAGTGAGCCTTATTGGTGAAGAGGAGTACGAAAAGGCTATAGAGAGCTCTAGATCAGTTGTCTTCACTTTCATCGACAATTTCCCTCTAAGATTAATCGCGAGAACTTTTAATATCATGGAGAAAAATAATTTTATAGATGATGATAAAAATATTAAGGAGATAGCCATCCTTCTATATAGCGGCGAGGCGATGTTTAAGACGGACGCTTCCATATACAAGATTACTGAGCTTAATACATCTCTTTCAATACCAAATTCCATAGTTAATAATCTTGAGCTAAAACCGAATTTAGCGTACTACTATAACGCATCGAGCATACTTGGGGAGAAGAGCCCACTATACATACCGTATCAAGACGAGTACGCGAGCTACATCTTCGATAAATACACAGTTGCACACGATTTCGACATACTTGACAGGGAGAATGCGAGGAGTTTTGCGCAAAGGTTTTTTGATAAGGAGCTAAAGTATCTAAAGGAGCTTGAGGAAAAAGACTTCTCCAAGATATACAGCTACGATTCAGAAGTTATCAAGCTTAAGTACGACGGCTCAATCGAGTACTTTGACCCACTGAAGAAAAATTACAAGGAAAGAAATTTGCTTAAGTCGATAGAGACGGCTATAGGCTTTCTGCAAGAAGGAATCAAGGAAGAAAAGCCTCTAAAAGTCTCCAAGATAGAAGAGATTACAAGCGAAGAGAGCGTGGGATATAGGATAAGCTTCGACTACTACCTAGACGGGATAAAACTAAGCTACGAGAAAGACGCAGATCACTACGCATACGTCGACGTCTTCATGGACGAAGTGCGCTTTGCCTCAGTTAATAAGGCCAGCTTCAATAAGGACTCCCAAGAAGCTTTTTACACGAAGAACATACTCGAACTGATTGAGAAGAACGCTGTTTTACTAAGGGCTAAGGCTGATGAGAATCCGCTTAAGTCCATTGACAAGATCAGTATCGTCTATCTAGTGAAGAAGGACGAGGGCGAGTCCGTTGCGCCAAAGATACGTATTGATACGAAGAAGGGCTACTTCATCTTCGACGCGAAGACATTTGAGCTGATAAAGGAGAGAGATTATGAACTGGAACAAAGCTAAATCCATACTCCTAGTATGCTTTTTGATTATAGACGTCGTTCTATTAACTATGTATATGAAAAAAACTAAGGACGATGGCAGCCTATCCATTAGCAAAAATGATGCGATTGAGATACTTAAAGCGCAAGATATAGACATAGACGAAAAAGAGCTTAAGACAGGGGGCGAGTACAAGGGCTATATACTTAAGTACTACGACTTCGATCTTGAGAAGATTAACGAGAACTTTTTTAATGGCGAGGGAGAGCTTGACGACCGCTACGATTTAAAGATACTGACTAAGGACGAGGAAAGCGTTTCGCTATCGCAAGGAACGCTATTTAGCTACATGGATGCAAGTGAGGAAGTGAAGTACCTAGATATCGACATGGACAAGGCGATAGAGCTAGCGAACGAATTTTTGAAAGAGAAGGAAATTTTAATCAGAGGCATGGTCTTTGACGGCGCCTACATGGACGAAGGCAGCTACCAAGTGCATTACGCGGTAAAGCACGATGACATTTACCTGGAAAATAGCTTTATAAACTTCACCATTGACAAAAGAGGCGTGAGGAGAGTCGACGCAATGTGCCTTGAATACATCAACACAGACGAGGAGGCCTTTGCGCTTTCCGATGTGAAGGACAAGATACTTTCAATTATCGATAAGCCAGAAGTAAAGGGCAAGACCATAGACAGAGTTGAGCTTTGCTACTACCTCGACCAAGTGACCATGGACCAAGCAGAGGAACTTAAGATTACAAGGCTTAGAGCCAAACCGCACTGGAGAATCACTTTCTCAGACGGTTACAAGATGATATTATAACGAAGGGAAATATATGAAAGACATATTAAAATTTTGCTCATTGAGCTCTGGTAGCTGCGGAAACGCAAACTACATCGAGTACAAAGACACCAAAGTCTTGATAGATGCGGGGCTCAATGGCGTGATAACAGAAAATGCACTCAAGGAGATAGGGACAGACATCAAGGACCTGGACGCAGTTATATTAACGCATGAGCACAGAGACCACGTTCAAGGCGCAGGAATACTCTCGAGGAAGTACGGCGCAAAACTATATGCCAATGAAAAGACCTACCTCGCGTCGCTGCCACGCATTGGCTCAGTTAAGGAGAGTCATGTCAATATCTTTGA
>NZ_CAKPYL010000049.1 GCF_934202865.1 uncultured Fenollaria sp.
TCCACGGAACTTCTCATAAATATATAGCACATAGAATGGCTGAAATACTTAATAAAGATTTATCAGAACTAAACATAATCAACTGCCACTTAGGTAATGGATCAAGTTTAGCTTGCATTAAGAATGGTAAAGTTTACGATACATCCATGGGTGTTACACCGCTTGAAGGCCTTGTAATGGGTACAAGATCAGGTGATATCGACCCAACTGTTGTTACATTCTTATGTGAAAATGAAAATATTACTCCACACGAAGCTAATCAATGGTTAAATAAAAAATCAGGTGTACTTGGCGTTTCTAAGCTAAGCTCAGACTTTAGAGACCTTGAAGAAGCAAGAGATAAGGGCAATGAAAAAGCAGGACTTGCACTTGATATGTTCACAAACAGAGTTAAGAAGTACATCGGTGCTTACATGGCTCAAATGCCAGAACTAGACGCCATCGTTATGACTGGTGGTATTGGTGAAAACTCTGACACAATGAGAAGAGAAATTCTTCACGGACTTGAACACCTAGGCATAGAACTAGATGACAAGAAGAACGACGGAACTAGAGGAAAAGAAGTAGACATCGCTAAAGATGGCGCTAAGATTAAGATCTACATCTGCCCAACAAATGAAGAATTAATGATAGCAAGAGACACAAAGGAAATTATTTCAAAATAATTTAAAATAAGATAGAAAAAGTCTTGACAAAAGAGATAAAAAACAGTATAATTGTAATGTTATAAATGCGAATTAGTAAAGAAATACATTTACTGTAAGTTAAGGAGGTGTTTTTAATGGCAGTACCTAAAGGACGTACATCAAAACAAAGACGTAACAAGAGAAGAGCTTCATCTTATACATTAAGAAAAGCAACATTCGTTGAATGTCCTCAATGTCATGAAATGAAAAGACCACACAGAGTATGCATGAGCTGTGGTTATTACAATGGTGAAAAGGTTTTAGATGTTGAATAAAAAATACTCAGGTTAATCGCCTGAGTTTTTTTATTATTGCGTATTTGTTCCTATTAGATCCAATTGATTTGGAGCAGTTCCAAGTGGGACAAGTAAAAAAACAAGGACTATCTCAATAAATACTAACGCAAGCACAAGTATAAAATAGGCTAAATTGATTTATCAGCCTATTTATGATATAATATATCTTAACAATAAAACGGATAAGGGGTAATAATATGGCGGTTTCTTATAAACCATTATGGCACTTATTGGTAGAAAGAGAAATGAACAAAGAAGACTTAAAAAGAGCTGCAAGCTGTAGATCCATTGAAAGAGGTATTAGATATCCTGATTAACTATAGAAATAATATTTATTTAGACAGGAGGAAATAAAGTGAGTCAAGAAAATAAGATAAATCAATCTTGCTGAGGTTCAATACAAAAAACCACTGGTACAGTGGAAGAAAAAGCAAATTGCCCCAAATGTCACAAAATAGGAGAAAAGGTTAAGAATATAACTGTAAAGCATATGGTATCAGAAAACCTTATGGGAAAGGTTGTAGATGAAGAAACTTACTATTTATGTATGAATGAAGATTGTGATGTCGTGTATTATAACTTAAACAATGAAAGAGTTTTTTATAAGGAAGATGTAAAAGTTCCTATATGGTTTAAAAAGGATGCAAATCCCAAATATATATGCTATTGCAACCAAGTTACAGAGCAACAAATTATAAACGCTGTTTTAGATGATGGTGCAAAGAATATTAAAGATATTATTAGACTTACAGGGGCAATGAAAAATGCAAAGTGCGAAATTAACAATCCTTTGGGTAAATGCTGTAGTCCTTTTATTCAAGAAACCATCAATAAGGCATTAAAAAGCAAATAATAGTTTGCGACACATAATTTATAAAGTACGTCACAACAGTAATAAAATTAAAAATAATAAAAAACTATAGAATTAAAATTTTAGCGGTTCAGATGTAAAAGTCTGGGCCGCTTTTTTATTTTTCCCGGAAAGGAGGTCACCTATATGGTAAATGATGAAGTTAATAATAAGGCTATAAATATTGAGATAAAAGTGGCTCAGTATTCAGCAAAGGCTATTTTAAAAGCTATGAAAAAGATTATAGAATATGCCAATGAAAAAAGTCAACAACTTGCAGATTATATTAGTGAAAAAAGAAAAACTAATTCAAGGAAACTTAAGGATATAGTAAAGAAAGGTCATCTGGAAAATATTGATAAGCAAATCGAAAATAAATTCAATGTTTTTAAGGATTACGCATAAAGGCGTAAAATAAATTGGGGGTTTGTTAGAGATAAAGATACAAGACTTTATATTAACAATACAAACTACACAAAAGAAATGAATAATGAAAATTGGAAAAGGTTGGAAGATTTATTTTAATGCGTTGTTAGATGACAAGAAATTTAATAATGAAACTTTTAAAGAGATAGCATAAATGTTATCTCTTTTTTATTACAAGAAATAAGGTATATATAGGAGATAGAAATTAAAAACGCTATCGTCTTTTTTATATTAAATACTGGTAAAAATATTAACAAGAAATTTGTAACGTTTTGATTTTTCAATCGTCTAACTATTAGAAAGCAAGAAAGGGTGTGATTTTATGGACTATGATTACGAAATAATATATAAAGAATATTTTTCTAAAGTATATTTATATGTTTTGACCATTAGTCATGATGAACATATAGCTGAAGAAATCACACAAGAAACTTTTTTTAAAGTAAAATAACTACGTATCTCATCTCATTCATAAAAAACTTGATTTAATAGGCAAAATAATGTATAATAATTATGGATTTAGAACGGAGGAAATTATGAAGTTATTAATTGATACACAAGGCGGCGACAATGCACCTAAAGCTATGCTCATGGCTGTGCAAAAAGCAAAGGCAGAGGACAGCTCTTTAGATTTTGTTTTGTTCGGCGATAGAAAAGAGATTGAAGAGCATCTTGGAGCTGACGCAGCGAATTATGAGATAGTTCAAACTGAAGACCTTATAACAAATGAAGATGAAGCGGCTCTATCCATAAGAAAGAAAAATAAAGCATCCATAGTCCTAGCATCAAAGTACTTAGTGGAACATGACGATGCAGATGCCTTTATATCATCTGGATCAACTGGCGCGCTTCTTGCGGCAGCTATGCTTATAGTAAAGAGGATAGACGGCTTTAAAAGAGCGAGTATACCAACATTCTTACCGGGAATAAAGGGACCAACACTACTTTTGGATTCAGGGGCCAATGTTGACTGCGAGCCAGAATTTATTTATGAATTTGCAAAACTTGGATCAAAGTACGTTGAAAAGCTACTTGGCATAGAAAGACCAAAGATTGCTTTGGTATCTAATGGCGCTGAAGCTAAAAAGGGTAATGAGCTAACTAAGAAGGCTCATGAAATACTTAAAAATTCAGAACTTAATTTTATTGGCAATATCGAAGCCAATGAAGTGCTTACAACTGATGCAGACATCATCGTTCAAGACGGTTTCGTAGGCAATGTAATACTAAAGGAGCTTGAAGGAGCTAGCAAAGTCTTTGTGGGAAGCATAAAGAACTTTATAATGAAGGATGAGAAATATTTCTCCTCTGATGAAATGAAGATGTCATTTTTAAAGGATGTCATGTCTCTTATGGGACTTACTAAGTACGGCGGATCGCCTGTCTTAGGCGTAAATAAAGCAATAATCAAAGCACATGGCAACAGTGATGAGAAGGCATTTTACTTAGCTATAAGAAATACTGTTGACTTTGTGAATTCAGGAGTTATAGAATATTTAAAGGAAAATTAGGAGGAGCTATGTTAGAAGAAAAAATTAAAGAAATAATTGCTAAGCAATTTAAAGTAGATCTTAAAGATTTAAAGGACGAAACAAGATTTAAAGAAGACTTAAAGGCAGATTCCATCGCCATAGTTGAATTAATTATGAATTTAGAAGACGAATTAAATGTAAGCCTTGATGATGACAAGGTTACAAGTGTTAAAACAGTTGGAGAGGCAATCGCATTAGCCGTAGAAGCTGCAAAATAATGAAGAATTCTGATATATCCGATGCTCGCGAAAAGCTCAAAAGCTTGCAGGCGATTATCGGATATAATTTTAATGATGAAAATTTGCTCTTCACTAGCTTAGTTCACAAGAGCGCTAGTGAGGCGGAGACATTGACTGCAGCATATAATGCACAGAGCCTTGAGTTTCTTGGTGACAAGGTGCTTTCATATGTCTTGGCAAAGTATTTATTCACTAAGTACATAGACAAGGACGAAGGCGCTCTATCAGAGCTTATTGCTATGCTTGGCAAAGCTTCATACCAAAATATGGTTGCTAAAAATCTTCATTTGGATGAGTACATCTATATGGAAGCAAATTTAAGATTAGATCTTGATAAGACTTCGATACTCTCTGATCACTTAGAGGCCTTGATAGCGGCTATTTACCTAGACTCAGACATTAACACAGCTGAGAAATTTATACTGGATAAATATTTAAAAGATGCCAATATGCTCTTAGACGCGAATAATGATTTTCTAAATTATAGAAATATTTTGATTGAATATGCTCAAAAGCATGGCCTAGACTTAATATTTACGCTATTAAAAGAATATGGACCAGATAATGATAAAAGTTTTGAGTACAAAGCTGAGCTTGATGGGCACAAAGCCATTGCTAGAGCGAAGACAAAGAAGGCTGCTAAGCAAATGGCTTCGAAAAAACTTGCGATTGAGATGAATTTGATAGAATGAAAAAAAACTATATAATACCAATTTTTATACCGCATCTAGGCTGCCCAAACGATTGCATTTTCTGCAATCAAAAGAAGATAGCCAAGGATTATGATGCGCAAAAAGAAGAAAATATAAAAAATGATATAGAAAAGTACTTGGCTCTATATGAAGGCAAGGAGGGTATTGAGCTTGCTTTTTATGGAGGCAGCTTCACTGCGCTTGATTACCCACTTATGCTTAGCTACTTAAAGCTTGTAAATACATATATTGAGCGTGGCCTCATTGATAGCATAAGGATATCGACAAGGCCGGACGCTATAAGTGAAGAAATTCTTGACGAGCTTGAAAAGTATAATGTAAAAACCATTGAGCTAGGCGCGCAGTCAATGAATGACGCTGTTTTAGATGCGCTTAGGAGAGGTCATAAGGTGACTGACACCATTCGCAGCGCTAAATTGATTAAGGATAGAGGCTTTACTCTTGGACTTCAAATGATGACGGGCCTATATAAGTCCACTAAAGAGATGGATATAGCTACAGCTGAAGCGATAGCTGCGCTTGAACCGGACTTTGTAAGGATATATCCAACTCTTGTAATAAAGGATACAGAGCTTGTAGATAGACTTGAAGACGGCTCATACAAGCCCTTGGATGTGGACGAAGCAGTTGATACGCTTAAGAGCATAGTTATCATTTTTGAAGCAAAAGACATTGAGATAATTAGGATAGGTCTTCAAACTACTGATAATATTCAGCTAGGTAAGGACGTAGTGGCAGGGCCATTCCACCCAGCGATACGCTCCTTAACATACGAGGCAATCTACCTTGACATCATAGAAGAATTTGTAGAGCTTAATAAAATCACAAATGACTTCACCATAGCATCTTCAAAAAAAGTCGCTTCATACTTGAGCGGCTCGAAGAAGGTAAATAGAAAGAAAATTTATCAAAAATATAAAATAAATTACGATATAAAAGGCATCTTTGATGAGGACGATAGGCTAATGTTTTACGATGGAAGCCCGCAAAGCTACTCATTTAAGGAGCTTATAAAGAATAAGTACGAAAGGGGCAAATATTTTGCGTTTAAATAAATTAATATTGAAGGGCTTTAAATCCTTCGCAAATAAAACTGAAATAGTCTTTACCCCTGGAGTTACAACGATTGTAGGGCCTAATGGAAGCGGTAAGAGCAATATATCTGACGCTGTTAGATGGGTTTTAGGTGAGCAAAGCAATAAATCGCTTAGAGCGAACAAGGCTAGTGACGTAATCTTCCAAGGAACTGAAGAGAAAAAAGCGCTTGGTTACGCTCAAGTAAGCATAATATTTTCAAATGACGATAACGCTCTACCGGTTGAATACCAAGAGGTTGAGGTCACAAGACGCATGTACCGCTCAGGCGAGAGCGAATTTTTAATCAACAATAAAAAGGCTAGGATGAAGGACGTTAGAGAGCTTTTCCTAGATACAGGCGTTGGTAAGGACGGTTACTCCATCATTGGCCAAGGAAGGATAGATGAGATACTATCAAATAAACCAGAGGACAGGAGAGCCATATTTGAAGAGGCATCAGGCGTTAGTAAATATAGATATAAAAAAGAAGAATCTTTAAGGAAGCTTGATAAGACTGAGGCAAATCTATTAAGAATAAAAGACATTCTTTATGAAATAGAGCAAAACGAAGCGAGACTTAAGGGCGAATCGGAAAAAGCTAGAGAGTACAAGGGCCTTATGGAAGAGTACAAAAAGGTCGACGTATCTATTTCATATAACGCTTATGAAAAGATAGAGAAGAATTTACTTAAATTCACTGCGGATAAAGAAAGACTCATTGATGATTTAAAATTAAGTGAAATAAATAATAAAGAAGTCGAAGAGAGCGCTGCGCCACTACAAGCTGAACTTAAGCAATATGAGGCGCTTATTGATGAGATTAAAGAGCAAAGGAATAAAGATCTTAGAGACTTTGATATCAATAGGCAAAAGCTTGAGATAAACAAAGAAAAACTTAAATCAATAGAAGACAAAGTGCTTGATAACAAATTAAAAGAGAAAGAGCATGAGAATAAATTACTAGAATCAGAAGAGAAGATAAAAACGCTATCTCTTGTAAAAAAATCAAGTGAAGAAACTTTATTAAATATAGCTAAGGACCTTGAAGCACTTAAAAACGAAAATGCGTCTTATGATAGAACTAGCTACGATGAAGCTATGAATATGGGTCTAAAGCTTGATAAGGAGCTTGAGGCGCTAAGACTAAGTATAGAGAACTACAATAATAATAAAACTACTCAAAATGAAAAGCTTAAGGACATAGAGAAAAAAATAAATGATAAAGAAGATGAATTAAATAAGCAAAATGAAGAATTGGACAAAGCTAGTGAAGAGCTTGACGAATTAAATAAGCTATTTAATGAAAAAGAAAATTTATATAAAAGAGCTAAAGATGAAATCACAGCAAAAGTTGATGATTTAGCAAAATCAAAGGACGCCTACTTTACTTTAGAAAATGACCTTAGAGTTTTACAAAAGAGCTATGAGATGCATAAAAATCTTGAAGAGAACCTTGATGGCTACTACAGAAGCGTTAAAGAGATAGCTAAGGCAGCTAAGAAAAATTATTTCAAGTCTGATTCAAGGCTTGTGGTTGACATATTTAACTGCGACGAAAAGTATTCACTTGCCATAGAATCAGCACTTCAATCGAATCTGCAAGCCATAGTCATAGACAGAGACGACGATGCTAAAGAATACATCGACTTTTTAAAGAAGAATAACTATGGTAGAGCGACTTTCTATCCGCTTAATAGATATACTTCCAGATCAAACGAAAACTACAATATTAATGACAAAGATGCCATAGGTTTTGCGAGTGAACTTATTACTTTTGATAAAAAATATGACAATCTATTCAAGAGCCTGCTTCAAAGAACAGTTGTAACGACTACTTTTGATGCCGCCTTGAGAATATCGAAAGTCCATAAGCAATATAGATACGTAAGTTTAGATGGACAGATAATTAATTCATCTGGATCAATAGTTGGCGGTAGCCAAGTTAAATCCTCATTTATTTCGCGTAAACATATGCTTACTAAGCTAATGGATGAGATAAAAGAGAAAGAAAACGCTCTAGTTGATGCTAAAAAACTTCTTATTAATAAGGAAGAAGAGATTAAACTAGAAAAAATCTCTTATGATAAGCTAAATGAAGAAATCATTGCAATAAATGAAAAGATAAATACTGCTAAGAAGGAGATTAATTCACTTGAGATAAACATAGCCTTTGCTCAAAGAGATATAGGCGAAGCAAAGACTCAAAGAGAAGAGCTTACGAAAGCACTTGTAGCGCTTGAAGAAGATATATCTCAAGGCACAAAGGATTTAGAAGAGCTTAAGAATAAAAAGCTTGAGCATGAGAAGAAGATAGAAGCCGAAAAAGAACTTATTAAGGGCTTCGAAGAAGAAAAGGATAGGCGTAATGAAAAGCTACTTCAAATAAGCGTTGAAAAATCTACTTTAGAGATAAAGCTAGAAAAAACTCTTGAAGATATCGCTTTTTCGGAAGAATATATAGCTAGGTCACAAGAGATTAAAGATGGCCTTGCAAGCGAATTTAAAGAACTAAGCCAAAATAAAGAAGCTCTTGAAAATGAAAATGCCCTCATCATGGACTTCTTAAAGAAGAATGAAGAGCTTGAGCAAGAATACATTGATAAGATTAATCAAAAGACAGACGAAAAAGAAAAAGTTTTATCCAAGATCTTTGCTCTGCAAAATGAGATAAAGACTTGTCAAGAGGGCATAATCGCCATCAAGGACGAGATCAACAAGAATGAGGTCCTACTTGCTCGTAACGAAGTAATGAAGGATAATATCAAAGAAAAGCTATCAAACGATTACTTTATAAATGTTGAAAATATTGACAAGGACAGCCTAGTTAAGGCAAGCACTAAAGATTTAAAAGAACTTCAAGAAAAAATCGATGCGCTTGGTGATGTATCATTATCATCCATAAAAGAGTACGAAGACACATTGACAAGGCTAGAGTTTTTAAGAAAGCAATATGATGATATGCAAGAGTCTAAAGAGGACTTACTAAATATAATTGACGATATCGACGAAACTATCAAGATAAAGTTTAAAGATAATTTCAATATTATTCAAGGATATTTCTCAGAGATATTCCAAAATCTATTTGGTGGCGGCGAAGCGAAGATATATATAAGCGATGAAAATGATATACTCAACTCGGGTATAGAGATAGAGGCGCGTCCACCAGGAAAGAGCATGCAGTCACTAAGCCTACTATCAGGCGGAGAGAAGACATTAACAGCGATAGCTTTATTATTCGCAGTACTAAAATCGAAGCCATCGCCATTCTGTATACTTGACGAGATAGACGCGGCTCTTGATGACGCCAACATAAGTAAGTACACAGCTTATCTTGATAGGATTAAGGACGAAACACAATTTATTCTTATCACGCATAGAAAGGTAACTATGGAGATATCAGACGCTATATATGGCATTACTATGAAAGAAAAGGGCATAAGCTCAATACTTTCGATGAAATTAACTTAAGAGGTGAAATATGTTTAATTGGTTTAAAAAGAAAAATAAAGATGAAGAGCAAAAAAAGGTTCAAGAACAAAAAGTAGATATAGTCACTGAGGAGCCTGGTCAAAGGCCTTTGGATGAAGAAGCAAAAACGATTGACGAAGCAAAAATGAATGCTGAGGCAAAATCAAATGCTGAAGCAAAATCAATTGACGAAGCAAAATCAAATGCTGAAGTAAAAATGAATGACGAAGCAAAAGTAAATGAAGAAGCGCCTGAAGAAGTCAAAGAAGAAAAATCATCTTTCTTCAAGAGAATGTTCTCAGGGCTTGAAAAGACAAGACAAAATCTAAACTACAAGCTTCAAACTGTCTTCAAAGGCACAGACATTGACGACGACTTCTACGACGAACTAGAAGAAGTTCTAGTCACATCAGACATTGGTGTTGAAACTGTTATGAACATCATCGACAATCTAAAAGAAAGACTCGTTAGAGAAAACATTTTAGAGAGAAAAGATGCTTTTCCTATATTAAAGGATGAGATCAAGAATATAATGAATGATAATATTACTTCGAGGGATTTGAAGCTTGAGCCATCTCCAGCCATACTTTTAGTTGTTGGTGTCAATGGTGTTGGTAAGACGACTACCATAGGCAAGCTTAGCTACCAATTCAGACAAGAGGGCAAAAGCGTTTTGATCGCCGCTGCCGATACATTTAGAGCGGCTGCCATTGAACAGCTTAAAGAATGGGCCAATAGAGCAAACGTTGACATCATCGCTCATGAGGAGTCAGCTGATCCGGCAAGCGTTGTCTTTGATGCAATAATGGCGGCTAAGGCGAGAAAGACTGATATACTTATCTGCGACACAGCAGGTAGGCTTCATAACAAGCAAAACTTAATGAACGAGCTTAATAAGATCAAAAGAGTTATCGATAGAGAGTTTCCTAACGCGGTTAAAGAAAATCTATTGGTTCTTGATGCGACTACTGGTCAAAACGCCATAATACAAGCGAAGTCCTTTAAGGAGACAAGTGACATAACAGGCGTTTGCGTTACTAAACTTGATGGCACTGCCAAGGGAGGCGTCATCATTGCACTTGAGAGCGAATTACATTTGCCAGTTAAGATTATAGGTGTCGGTGAAAAGATAGAAGACCTTCAAGCTTTTAACGTCGATGACTTCGTTGAAGCATTATTTTAAAAATATTTAAATAATTTACAAAAAAGTATTGACAAAAGTCAATCTATATAGTATTATATTAACTGTCAAGTAAATAGCTTGACAGTTTTTTATGTGATAACACTAAGAACGACACGAGTTTTATAAGGAAAAAGATAAAATGAAAGTACTAGATGATTATATATATATCGGAAGACTCTTGGACTTCTACGGAAGCCTATTAACAGAGAG
>NZ_CAKPYL010000050.1 GCF_934202865.1 uncultured Fenollaria sp.
TGTCGTGATGTTCTGCGCATGGACACTCATTTTGTGCGCCGCATCGCTAGTAATATTTTTGAGGTGATATTATGGACTACAAGGACAAAAATATTCTAATTTTAGGATATGGAATATCTGGTTATGGAGCTTCTTTATACTTTATAAGTAAAGGGGCTAATGTTTATGTCTACGATGACAATATGGATCAAATCTTAAAGGACAGAGCAAATGAAAACCTTGACGATGTAAAGTTTTTAACAAGGACTGAGCTTGATGCAATCGATTTCACTTTTGTATTAAAGAGCCCTGGAATAAAGCCTTCATCAGATATAATTCGCTACCTTGTAGACAAAAATGTCGAGATAGTCTCTGACGTAGAAATTTTATACAGAGATTTTAAAGATCATAAATTTATAGTTATCACTGGAACCAATGGCAAGACAACTACAACAACATTTATCGGCGAAGTGCTTAAAGACCTTGGCTACAATGTCAATGTCATAGGTAACATCGGTGTTTCGCCTCTACTTGAAGCGGAGAACTATGATACACACGTGATTGAAGCATCAAGCTTCCAATTAGAGTACACAAAAGACTTTAAGCCAAACATTGCCATCATACTAAACATAACACCAGATCACTTGGACTGGCACGGTTCTTTCAAGGCATATGAAGAAGCAAAGAAGAAAATCTATCAAAATATGGATAAATCTTCATATTTGATACTTAATTATGACGATATTGCCTTAAATAAAGTTGATCAAGATACAAATATACTATATTTCACTTCAAAAGAAAAAGAGCTTAAGGACATGAGCTACATCGCTCCAAACATCGTTGATAAAAATGGCGAAGTAGTTATTAATAAGGACGATATATTTATAAAGGGTCGCCATAATTATGAAAATCTCATGGCGGCGACACTTGCATTAGAAGTTTTTGGAGTAAAAAGAGAAGATATAGTTAAAGAGATAAAGGCTTTTAAAGGCGTTGAACATAGGATTGAGTTCGTAAGGGAACTTGATGGGGTTGACTACTACAATGACTCCAAGGGAACTAATCCAGATGCGTCGCTTAAAGCGGTTGAAGCCTTTGATAGGAGCATAGTGCTTATAGCAGGGGGCTATGACAAGAACATACCGTTCGAGGACTTTGCATCTAAGACAAAGAACAAAATTAGGAGCCTAATACTATTTGGCCAAACAAAAGATAAGATAAAAGAAGCCTTCACCAACATTGGCTATGAAAATATAACTATCGTTAACAATATGAGTGAAGCAGTAAAAGCAGCTAAATTAGATGCTCAAAAAGGCGATGTAGTCTTACTATCACCATTGTGCGCGAGCTGGGGAATATACAAAAATTACAAAGAACGCGGACTTGAATTTAAAAAATTAGTAAATGAGTTGAAGTAAATGAACAAGAGTAAAAACAGTGCACCTGATTATCACATCTTAATATCTGTAGTATGCCTAATAATTTTAGGTATCATACTTGTGTATACGAGCTCTTATCCTTATAGCTACAGGCTTGAAGGGGGTAAATATGGCGGCGTATACTTCCTTACAAGGCACTTAGTCTTTGTATTAGCAGGGGCGATACTGTCTTTATTTGCTTATAGAATTGACTATAAAAAGTATGATTCGAAATTTTTCATAGGCCTTATGATAATATCGAGTATTGTCTTGGTTTTATTACTAAAGTTTACTTCATTAGGAACAGACTTTGGTAAAGGCTCAAGAAGATGGATAAATGTGGGCGGATTTTCATTTATGCCGTCTGATATAATCAAGGTTGCGGCAGTTTTCTGCATGGCCTCATACATGAGCAAAATTAATTTGCGCAGGAGAAATTTTCAAAACATTGTTTTAGTTCCTGCAGCTATTATACTTTTCTTCACATTTTTAATATACATACAAAAGGACTTAGGTACAGCTGTTACAGTTGCTGGAGCACTATCAATTATGTACTTCATCGGAGGCGCGCCACTAACTGTGATACCGCCAGCCATTGGAGCTGCAGTACTTGGTATATACCTAGCCATATATAGAAATGAATATAGAAGAAACAGGTTCTTTGCCTATAAAGACCCAATTAAAAACATCAGAGACACGGGTTGGCAGCCAGCACAAAGCTTATTTGCTTATGCCAATGGCGGTCTATCGGGCGTAGGCATTGGCCACAGCACTCAAAAGTTTTTCTATATACCAGAAGTGTATAATGACTATATACTAGCTGTTTGCGGCGAAGAATTAGGTTTTTTAGGAATGATTTGCATTGTTGCCCTATTTTCTGTTATAATTATAAAAGGATACTTAACAGCGGCTAGGGCAAAGGATAGATACGGTCTTATGCTAGCAAGTGGCATCAGCTCCTTGATAGCTATACAATTTTGGATCAATGCAGCAGTATCAGTAAATTTGGTTCCTTCGAAGGGAATCACACTGCCATTCATTAGTTATGGCGGTACATCCTTAATTATTTACATGATACTAACAGCGGTACTGTTAAATATATCTAAGAGTGCAAATTCAGAGGTGAAATAATGCGATTTATCGTAACTGGTGGTGGCACTGGTGGGCATATATACCCAGCCATGACCATAGCAAAGAAATTGATTGAGAATAATCACGAAGTTATATACGTCGGCAGGAATGGCAGTCTTGAGGAAAGGCTTGTTGCCAAGGAAGATATTGAGTTTAAAGGCATAAACATAGTTAAAATACCTAAGAAGAACCCGAAGGATGCTTTTAAATTTTTGAGACTGCTTTTTAAATCGCTTGACGAGTGCAAGAAGATAATCAAAGATTTTAAGCCAGACCTTGTCATAGGAACAGGAGGCTACGTTTCAGGTCCACTTGTTTATGCGGCTCAGAAGAAAAAGATCAAGTCGATGATCTTCGAGCTAAACGTTCACGCGGGCATAACTACAAGGCTTTTAAAGAAGAGAGCGACTAGGATACTAGTTACTAACGAGAACACAAAGAAGCTTCTTAAGAGAGAAGATATTACGGATATAGTTGGCATACCGATTAGAGAAGAATTTGACGGTATTCATGACAAGGCTAGCCATGAGCCTTACTATGACTTTGACAATGGCAAAAAAGTCGTCTTATCATTTGGCGGAAGCGGTGGACAAAAGTCCATCAATGAAAATGTTCTTGCCATGATCAAGAAACATTATAAAGACATGGACTTTAACATCTTCCACGTGAGCGGAACATATTCATACGGCTGGTTTAAGGAAGAGCTTGACAAAGACGGCATTGATTATACTAAATCAAACGTTCGTGTAGGCGAGTATCTATATGACATGCCAAAGGCTTTGATTGACGCTGACATGGCTATCACAAGTGCTGGTGCACTTACTTTAAATGAGGTATCATGTGTAGCTAAGCCAGTTATAATTATTCCAAAGGCTTATGTAGTTGAAAACCACCAAGAGTACAATGCACGCTACTTTGAAGATATGGGCGCGGCTAAGATGATACTTGAAAAGGACCTTAACGAAGATTTATTATATGATGAGGTCAATAATATACTTCATAACGAAGATATTTACATGTCTATGCAAAAGGGGCTTAAGAATATATTTGTCAAGAACGCAATTGATGAAATATATGATATAATTATAAAAACTATTTAAAGGTGAAATTATGGAACCGATGAGTAAACAGGATATGAGGAGAAAAAGAATACAGAGAGAAAGGCAAAGAAGGAGAAGTCTTTTGAGGTTCTTCGTAATCACTGTCATTGTTTTTGCGTTCATATTATTTATATTCAATACAAAGCTCTTTGGTCTAAAGCATATAAATGTTAGTGGCAACAAAAATTTGTCGACTGATGATATAATCAAGGCGAGTGAACTTGAAATTGGAGAAAATATTCTTAAGCAAAGCCTTACTGAAGCAAAGGCTAAGATTAAGATAAATCCATATGTTGAGTACGCGCACTTAAGTAGATCATCAAAGGATACTGTAACGATTGAAATTAAGGAAAGATTAATCGCGGCAGAATTTTTTAGCGATTCAAAATACATTTACATAGACGAGAAAGGCACTGTCCTTGAGAACAGCAGTTCATATAAGGAAGGCTACCCGCTTATAAAGAATTTTGACAAGACTCATCTTGAACAAGGCGAAAATTTTTACAATACCGAGGTCGGCGCTTCACTTGAAGAGCTGATAGTTGAGATAAGTGCGAATAATTTAGTGAAAGAGATCAAGACTATAGAGAAGAATGCGGACTTAGAAGTTTCTCTAAACTATAGGAGTGGCCTTGTCGTTCAGCTTGGCGAGCTTAAGGACGTTAGATACAAGATGAAGGTCTTAAATGCGCTCATGATTAAGTTTAAGGACAAAGGACAAGTACCTAGGATGATTATGTTTAATAAGGGCAAAGCGCCTGTTGTAGTTTTAGATAATGGTGAATAGATGAAAATTGATAAGAAAAAAATATTGCTATTTATAGCCAGTGTTATTATTGGTCTTTCAATAACTATGCAGCTTAAGACAGTGAAGAAAACTGTTGGCAACCCTCTAAATGTAAAGAGGGCGCAAGAGCTAGCTCAAAGAGTTAAATCCCTTAAAGAAGAGAGAGACGGCTTATTACAAAGGCTAGACGAGACAGAAGAAAAGCTTAGAGAGTATGAAAAACCTGGTTCGAGCAATAATGAGATAGCAAAAAAATTATACGAAGAAACTGAAAAATATAAGATGATAGCTGGCTATACAGATCTAAAAGGCAAGGGCATTATACTAACTATAGATGAACCAAAACTTGCCGATGGTGAAGTGAGCTTTGGCATACAAAACGATATAGATCTAATTCTTAGCGCCATTAGTGTATTAAATAGCGCTGGAGCTGAGGCTATATCCATAAATGAAGAGAGATACACATCATTTACTGAGATAGTAAGTGCAGGTAAACATATAGAAGTTGGCGGAGTAAGTACGTCTGCGCCAATAGTTATAAAGGCTATAGGCGACGCTGACACAATGCAATCGGCTATTGAGTTTAAAGGCGGCATTAAAGACGAACTGCAAAACTATAATTATCAAGTCGTTTTAACTGTTAGAGACGATATACTTATACCGAGATACAAAAAGAGCATAGACTTTCTATATGCAAAGCCTGCTAATGACGCGCAAGAATGAAGCATAAGATTAAACGCGTGCTGCTTGTCATAATTTATATACTTGTAGGTATCTTTCTTGGCTTGTACTTAAAGACCGATAGGGAATTTTACGAGCCATTAAGCATAAACAAGATGAAAGAGACAAGCATCAAGGTAAAGAATTTAAAGGAAGAGATCAAGAGCATTAATGAGGAGCTTGACAAGCAAGAGAAAAAGCTTGAGACTTTGGAAAAATTAGTTAAGAATGATAGTGATTTTTTAGCTTTTTTAAATGAAGAGAAATTATTTTATCAGATGATATCGGGTGACGTTGATCTTGAAGGACCAGGCATAGTACTTACTATAAGAGAAGAAGCTGTTGATAGGCCTGTCAGGAGGACGGATGTGGTTCACGATAGCGACTTACTAAGGATAATCAACGACCTAAAGGATTCAGGCGCCGAAGCCATCTCCATAAACGATTTAAGAGTTTATTCGAGAACTGGCGTTAAGTGCAACGGACCAGTTGTTAGGCTCAATGGAAGAACAAAGGGCGCGCCATTTGTTATAAAGGCAATAGGCAATAGCGATAAGCTTTACTCAGCGATTAAGTCGCCAGGCACTTTTGCTAGTATCTTAGAGACCATAAACCCAATTAAGCTTGATATAGAGCAAAGTGAAAATGTTCTTGTTAAGAAAAAGATAGACGAAGACAAGATTATATATTCAGAAAAATTGACGGGGGAGGATAAAAAATGATTATTGCAATCATTGGTATAATAATCGGGATAATTATAGGCTATGTGGTTCCATATAGCTACAATCCATATTATTCCTTGTATATATCCATGGCGCTACTAGCTGCGATTGACTCAGTTTTTGGCGGTATTAACGCACACATGGACAACAATTTTAACAATAAGCTTTTTTTATCGGGCCTTATTGGTAACTCGCTAATCGCGGCACTGCTTACTTGGCTAGGCGATATTCTTAGCATTCCTTTATATTATGCGGCGATTTTCGTCTTTGGAGGAAGAATTTTTAACAATTTTGCGACAATTAGAAGAAAAATACTAAACAAAATGTAGATTTTGTGGTAGAATATAAGTAATAGAGTAAATAATTAAATACTTAGTATAAAAGGAGGATTCGTAAATGATTGATTTTGATGTAGAAATTGACCAATTTGCCAAAATTAAAGTTATAGGTGTTGGTGGAGCAGGTAACAACGCTGTTAACAGAATGGTTGATGCAGGCGTAAAGGGTGTTGAATTTATTGCAGTTAACACAGATAGACAAGCTCTTGCATCATCAAAGGCACAAAACAAAATTCAAATAGGGGATAAGGTTACAAAAGGTTTAGGCGCTGGAGCTAACCCAGAAGTTGGTTCACAAGCAGCTCTTGAAGATAAAGAAGGCATCACTGAAATGCTTAAAGGCACTGACATGGTATTTATCACAGCCGGCATGGGCGGTGGAACAGGTACTGGTGCTGCACCTATCATTGCGCAATTAGCAAAGGAACAAGGCATACTAACTGTAGGTGTTGTAACTAGACCATTTGGCTTTGAAGGTATGAAGAGAGCAAAGAATGCATCTCAAGGAATTAGCCAATTACTTGAAGTAGTTGACACTCTAGTAACTATTCCAAATGACAGACTTCTTCAAATAGCTGACAAGAAAACATCATTAAAAGATGCTTTCATTATGGCTGACGAAGTACTTAAACAAGGTATACAAGGTATATCTGATTTAATCAGTGTACCAAACCTAATCAACCTAGACTTTGCTGACGTTAAGACTATCATGGAACAAAAGGGTATTGCTCACATGGGTATAGGCTTTGCTCAAGGAGACAACAGAGCTACTGACGCAGCTAAACTTGCTATCAAGTCACCACTACTTGAAACATCCATAGAAGGATCTAAGTCCGTTCTATTAAATATCACTGGTGGTACAGACCTTGGTATGTTCGAAGTAAATGAAGCCGCAGACTTAATCAGACAATCAGTTGCTGACGATGCAAACATCATCTTCGGTGCTGGTATCGATGAAAGCCTTGGCGATTCTATCAAGATAACTGTTATCGCTACAGAATTTGAAGATGGATCTAAACCTGCTAAAAAAGATTCAAATAAGGATTCTGATGTAGAAGAAGAAAAGTACGAAGAAAAGAGAAGTGAACCTACTTCAAGCTTCGACGATTCTTTATTAGTACCTGATTTTTTAAAGAATAATTAATTATGAAGTGTCCTTTTTGTTCTTACGAAGATTCAAAAGTACTAGATTCAAGACCTACTAATGAGGGTACTGCGATTAGGAGACGTAGAGAGTGTCTTCGCTGTAAAAAAAGATTTACAACATATGAAAAAATTGAAGAAACACCTTTAATAGTTGTCAAGAAAAACGGAGACAGAGAGACATTTGACAGAAGTAAGATATTAAAGGGCGTAATCAAATCTTGCGAGAAAAGACCTGTTAGCCTAAGTCAAATTGAAGGCTTGGCAGATAGTGTCGAAGAAAAGCTTATGAGCACGATGAAGAAAGAAGTTTCATCTACCGAAGTAGGCGAACTTATTATGCAAGGCCTTAAGGAGATAGACCAAGTAGCTTATGTAAGATTTGCTTCAGTATACAGAGAGTTTAAAGATACTCAATCATTTATGAAAGAGCTCCAAAAGATAATAGACGAACAAAACAATTAGTATAAGAAATGCCTTTCTTGTTTTTACAAGAAAGGCATTTTTGTGATTTATTCAATACGATTAATATAGAAGAGGCTAATCTTTATTTGACTAGCCTCTTTGTATCATTATTTCTTTTTACTTACTTGCTTTTTATAAACATTGTCATACCACGCTTGCTTCGATACTATTAATGTCTCTAAGGAAGCATTTTTGCTTTTATAAAGCTTTTCGTGAAGTGCTTGACAGTCTCTCAAGTCATTTAATGTTAAATCTGGATAATCTTTAAGGCCATAAGTACCATTAACAAAGATGGCGTATTCAAGATCGCCGTTCTTCTTAATCCAGCTATTGCAAGTCGCTTCAACACCATTTAGCATCTTCTTTATAAATTCAGTGTTGACAGGCTTTTCTTTAAGAAGGTCTTCGTACATAAGAGCCTTTAAGCCCATTAGGTGATGGTTTAGTGAAGAGTGCGTCATGCCGATGTAGTACTCAGCGCCGTAGTCCATAACCAGGCAGGCATCTTCTTTATAAGGAATTTTGATTGCGTTTTGATTAGCGTATTTTTTGTAATAAGTTAAAACCTTATCCGCAAGATCTAAATATTTTTCATCTTGAAACTTCTCGTACATTCTCAAGCAAATGTAGGTGTAATCAAGATTCCATCTTGTATCGAAGTAGCCTTTCTCAATGTTGTAATCAGCCTTTAGCCACTCACTTCTATATGGAATAGGATAGTAGCCTTCGTTATTAAGCTTCTTCGCTGTATCGTCTATAAGCTTTGCTGTCATAGCTTGAGAGAATTTACTGTCTATCGTATCTAGATGAGTGTTTGCAATATATATAGCGCCTTGCATAAAGAAGTAGCTCTCCTTATATGGCACCGAGCGCGGATTCATTTCGTAGTAGTAGCCGTCAGGAATTATGCAGTGCTTTGGCAGTCTGTACTTCATGTCGACAAGTTTAAACGCTTCCGGCGTTTGGAATGGTTTTTCATCCATGCTCGCGTAGCAAATGCTGTATTTAATGTCTTTTATCTCGTCTTTGATATCCTTTAGCTTTAGTTTTATCTTTAGCTTTGTCTTGTCATAAGTAAGTTCGCTCTCGATATTCACTTTGTCAATAATATTGTCTTGAACATCTTTATATGCGTTGATGGCCGTAATCACATAGTATTTTTCGCCGCTATGCAAAATGACTATGTTTGGATTTTTCACATTGAATTCTTTTTTCTCTATGCTAATGATTTTCGCAGCCTCATCAATGTATTCAGCACTCGCGTCTTTCATTTCTATAGGAAAATCAATATCTAAACTGTCTTTGCCATCAAAAGTGCCTGTGATAAACTTAAGCTTGGCACCTTTAAACTCAAAGCCATCTTCCTTACTTTCTTTACTTTCTTTATCTTCTTTAGTTTCTTTATCTTCTTTACTTTCTTTCGTTTCATCAGCTTCTTTAGTCTCCGTAGTTTCCTCAGTTTTCTCAGGATCCTTAATAGCTTCCTCTGCGTAAGCTATATTTTTTGCACCTAGCATGAGTAAAAATACGCTCAGCGTTATTAGCAGGGCAAATATATTAAATTTTATTTTTATTTTATTTATTTTCATTATTATCTCCTATATATTTAAAAGTTTTTTAATTTCAACATTATAATTATACATTAAAAGACTTCGATTTACAAGGAATTTAACAGCTTTGTAAAGAAAAAAATCCTGACCACATATGTGATCAGGATTTGTGATGGGAATATTAGACTTATTCGATGATGATAGGTCCATTGCTTGTCTTTATATCACCGAATAGAGTAAGGTCTGAATTGTTATTAAGTACTGCTGTGCTTAATTCGTCACCGTCTTCATCAAGCTTAAATCTGCTGTCATCGAAGATGGCTGGGCAAGTGTATTTACTTAGTCCTCTTAGATTAAATTTGACATTTCTGCTAACGCTTTCTAATTCAACTGTGACAGGTCCATTACTATTTGTTATTATAATATTTTCAGCGCAGTTGAAGACATCTTTCACGTCAACATAAGCGTTTGTTGTGTGAGCTTCTAAATTAACGAATGGTGTGTTATGCATAGTTATTTCAGCGTTTGTTGTATTTATAAGAAGGTCAGTGAACTTAGCGTCCTTTATCTTAACTGAATCGTTAGTAGTTTTAAGTTCTGATTTGCCGATGATTGAGTCTTCAATCTTGATTTTGTCATTGCTTGTTGTTAAGTATAGCTCGTCGCAATTGACTGAGTCAAGAACTATCTTGTCATTGCTTGTCTTTACATCAACTTTAGTAAAGTTTAAAGCTGGTATTAAGACTTTTAAGCTTACTGCAAAATCTTTTTTAGTTAAACTTTCGTAGTTTGGCTCGATAAGTATTTCTTTTTCATCGATAAAACAGTTTATAAATTCATAATCAGCGGGAATATCTTTTTTATCTGTGTAATAGATTTTGCCATAGATCTCAATTTGATCTGAGCTCGATGGAAGTATCTCTACTTTTTCATTAGTATTATTTATAATCAAATCATATTTTTTATTCTTATCGACATCAAGTTTAAGCGTAGCGAACTTTTTGTTTTTAAATTTATCGCCATCATCAAAGCTGAAGTTTGCGTAAACACGGCCGTCTCTCATACCTTTTTCAGCTGTTTCTAATGACTTACTAACTATCTTGTTAACGAAGCTTGAGATTTTGTT
>NZ_CAKPYL010000051.1 GCF_934202865.1 uncultured Fenollaria sp.
GATATAAACATGGATATAAATATAGAAAGGCAAGACAATGGAGAAAGTGAGACTGAATAAGTTTGTTGCAGAAAATGCAGAAGTATCTCGCAGAAGAGCAGACGAACTTATTGAAAAAAAGAGAGTAAGAGTAAATAATAAAGTAGTTGAGAAGATGCCATTCTTCGTTGATCCAGAGACTGACGTAGTTAAATTAAATGGCGAAGTAATTAATGTGGATAAAGATAAAAAGATATACATTGCACTGAACAAGCCACTTGGCTACGTAACAACACTAAAAGATAAATATGCTAAAAACATTATATCAGATTTATATGATTATAAGATTAAAAAGAGGATTTATCCAGTGGGTAGGCTAGACGCAAACACTACTGGCTTGTTGCTACTTACAAATGATGGTCAATGGTCTAATGGCATCATGCATCCAAAAAACGAAATATATAAAGAATATATAGCTAAACTAGATAAGGCTCCTAATAAGAATGATCTTAACAAATTAAGAAACGGCGTCTATCTAGACGGAGTTAAGACAGCTCCAAGCATAGTAAAAGTGCTAAACGTTTATGATGACAGCTCCTTAGTATCTATATCTATATGCGAAGGAAGAAACCATCAAGTCAGAAATATGTTTAAAGTCTTGGGATATAAAGTTCTAATGCTTAAAAGAGTTAAGATAGGCACACTAGAATTAGGCGCACTAAAGGTCGGAGAGTTCAGAAGACTATCAAAGGAAGAAGTTGAATCGTTTAGATGAAATACAAATTCTTAGATAACACTAATCATTTTATTGATTACTTATTAAAAACTTTTCTTAAAGATAAGAAGATTCTTGTTGACATGACTTGTGGCAATGGTTACGACAGCTTAAGAGTTTTAAAAAACGCGCCAAATTATGAAAAGCTCTATCTTTATGATATACAAACAAAAGCAATAGAAAATACAAGATCTCTATTAGAGTCTTACTCATATAAGAATTGTATCTATTTAAATAAAAGCCATGATGATTTATCGGATATAAGGGAAAATATTGACTTTGCTATATATAACCTAGGCTACTTACCTGGAGCTGATAAAAATCTAGTAACGAGACTAGATACTACTATGAGTTCTATACAGCAGCTATTAGTACGACTTAACTATGGCGCAATCATTATGATAACTACATATCCTGGCCACGAAGAAGGCTGCCTGGAAGATAGTAAAATATATGATTATTTAAAAAGTTTAGATCAAAAAATATTTAATGTTATCAAATTAGAGTTTATTAATCAAAAGAATAAACCATGTAAAACATATATTTTAGAGAAGAGGAGTGAAGATGATGGAGAAAAATCTAATTTATAGAATCGAACAAAACAAAAAGCAATTTAGTAAGGGTCAAAGGTTAATTGCTGACTATATTCTCAACAATTTTCACAAATCGACCTTCCAAACAGCTCAAAAACTTGCTATGGAACTTGGTTTAAGTGAGTCAACAGTAGTAAGATTCGCAACATTACTTGGTTATGATGGATATAAAGAATTAAAAGATGATATACACGAGCTAGCTAAGATAAGTCTATCAAACATAGACAGAATTAAGCTTAGAGAGATATCAACTATGGATGAGCTAGTAGAATCATGTTTAGCAACTGATGCTCACGACGTAAAGAGATTAAAAAATGATCTTGACAAAGAAAAGCTATATGAAGGCATAGATATTTTAAACAATAGCAGAAAAATTTTTGTGCTAGGCTTAAGAACCTCTTCATTTTTAGCAAATTACTTCTGCTTTTATTTGAAATTAATGGGCAAAGATGCGATTATCATTAATTCTGACGATGATATAGTATTTGAGAGCATGTTACACATGAATGAAGAAGATACATTCTTCTGTATAAGCTATCCAAGATACTCTAAAAAGTCAGTAAGTATATTAAAATACGCTAAATCAAAGGGAAGCAAAGTTATATCACTTACAGACAATACAAACACTACCATCGCTAAGAACAGCGACTTAGTTTTAATTGCTAAAAACGATATAATTCTATTTATCGATTCATTCGTTGCACCACTATCTTTAATAAATATCATTATAGCTGGACTAAGCTTTAAAAATTTAGATTCAACACAAGATTATTTAACAGAAATGGAAAGGATTTATAAGTCATACGATATATACGATTTTGATCCTTATGAAGATAAATAATGAATAAGGTATATGATGTCGCTGTCGTTGGCGCAGGCGCTGCAGGTCTTTTTACAGCTGTTCACTGTGCTAAACGAGGCAAAAGCGTTATATTATATGATAAAAACAAATATCCAGGAAGAAAGCTAAGAATAACTGGCAAGGGCAGATGCAATATTTGTAATTACTCTGATAATGATAATATACTTAAAAATATTGTACACAACGAAAAATTTATGTATAGCTCATTAAATAATTATTCGGCTAATGATCTTATTAAATTTTTTAATGACAATGGAATAAAAACTAAAGTTGAAAGAGGCAATAGAGTATTCCCTCAGTCAGATGACGCCATGGAAATCATAGAAATGTTTAAGAAGCTTATAAAGGACTTGAATATAAATTTTAAAAATGAATGCACAGTTAAAAATCTAGAAAAACATGAAGATTTATTTAAAATAGTATCCAATTCTGGAGTAGACTATGCAAAAAACCTTGTAATTGCTTGTGGAGGAATGAGCTATAAAGTAACTGGTTCTAATGGCGATGGCTATAGACTTGCGCAAAAGTTTGGACACAGTATAAAGCCAATTAAGGCCTCACTTGTAGCAATGAACACAAGTTTAAGTAAAGAGGATAGACTTGAGCTTATGGGACTATCACTTAGAAATGTAGAAGTAAAAGTCATAAATCAAAAGAAAAAGACTATATTTACTGAATTTGGAGAGATGCTCTTTACTCACTTTGGTATATCTGGCCCAATAATACTGAGCGCATCCTCATATATGAAAGATGATGA
Source organism: uncultured Fenollaria sp. (assembly GCF_934202865.1). GTDB lineage: Bacteria > Bacillota > Clostridia > Tissierellales > Peptoniphilaceae > Fenollaria. The sequence goes on from NZ_CAKPYL010000051.1 coordinate 2,967, forward strand.
AGATTATACTATCTATTTAGATTTAAAACCTGCACTAAATGAAGAACAGCTAGATAATAAGCTTCTTATGCTATTTGAGGAAGAGCACTTAAAATCCATTGGCAAGGTACTAGAGAATCTTCTTCCAAAAAAGTTAATAAATATATTTCTAAAAGCTATTGACTTAGACTATTATAAAAAGGCATGCGATATTACAAAACTTGAAAGAACTGCTATTATCAATAATCTTAAACACTTCAATCTTAAGTATGACTCTTTAAGAGATATAGATGAAGCGATAATCACTGCAGGCGGAGTTAACGTAAAGGAAATTGATCCTAAGACTATGGAGTCAAAATTAGTAAATAAGCTATATATAGTTGGTGAAGTTTTAGATATAGACGCCTTAACTGGTGGATATAATTTACAAATAGCATTTTCAACAGCTTATCAAGCAGCAATGAGCATTGAGTAGGTGATGGTGTGGTAGTAATTAGAGGAGCAGTTGATGCTCAAAATACGGCAAGTTCAATAATTAATCAAAGCAAAATTTTATTAGAAGAGATAATAAAGGCGAATAATTTAAATAAAAAAGAGATTAAATGCATTTTATTCACAGTAACTCAAGACTTAGACAAGGCATATCCAGCTCTTGCAGCTAGATACATTGGTTTAAATGATACAGCTTTGATATGCTTAAACGAAATGCTTGTCGAAGGACAAATGCATGGCGTTATCAGGCTAAGCGCATTTTATAATAAGGATATAGATAAAAAAGATGTATATTTAGGCAAAACACAAAGCTTAAGAAAGGATAAATATATGAATAATAATATAAAAGTGGCTATAGATGGTCCAACAAGTGCTGGCAAAAGCACTATAGCTAAGCTATTAGCAGAAAAACTTAAGATTAATTATGTAGATACTGGTTCAATGTATAGAGCACTAACACTAAAGGTTTTAAACAATAATATTGATCCTAAATCTGAAGAAGATGTTGTGGCCTTAGCTGAAAAAACTAAGATAGATTATTTTGAAAACCATATCTTCCTAGATGGGCTTTGTGTTGATGACAAGATAAGAAACGAGCGTATCGATAAAAATGTTTCCTATGTTTGTCAATATAGAGATGTAAGAAAAAGACTAGTAAGTTTGCAACGAGAGATAGCTTCTAAATCATCTGTGATTATGGATGGACGTGATATAGGTACAGTTGTATTAAAGGATGCCGACTACAAGTTCTTTTTAACAGCTTCGGCAGACGTAAGAGCAAAAAGAAGATACAAAGAATACTTGGAAAAAGGTTTAGACGTCAATTTTGATGACATCAAAAAGGACCTTATCCGTAGAGATGACTACGACTCACATAGGGAAGTAGATCCACTAGTAAAAGCAAGTGACGCTATAGAAGTAAATACAGATGATAAGAACATCGAAGAAACAGTTGAGCTTATGCTTTCTTATATAAATGGAGATAAATAATGTATAGAGTCATTAGATTTGTTGGAATAATAATTTGCAGAATATTATTCAGATTTGAAATAAAAGGCAAGGAAAATTTAAAACAAGATACAAATTTTATAGTCGCAGGCAATCATAGATCAAACTGGGACCCCATATTTGTAGCGATGAATTTAGGTACAAACGTAGCTTTCTTCGCAAAAAAAGAACTTTACGAAAACCCATTTACAAGGTTTATACTTAATAAATCTAACGCTATAAAAGTAGATAGAGAAAAAGCTGATATCAAAGCCATAAAAGATGTTATGAGAACACTTAAGAATGGCAATAATTTAATTTTCTTCCCAGAAGGCACTAGAAATGTAGATGGAACAGCAAAGGCAAAGGATGGCATACACTTGATTGCAAATAGAACTGGCACAAACATAGTCCCTTGCAATATTGAATCAAGCTACAAAATTTTTTCTAAAGTTAAAATGACTTTTGGTGAAATAATTGATGTAGACGAATTTGAGAAGCTGGAAGGAGATTTCTCCGAAAACTTAATGGATAGGATAGCATCGTTATAATGAAGATATATTTAGCAAAGTACTACGGCTTTTGTTCAGGTGTTAGATTGGCTGTAAAAAAAGCAAATGAGTTTTTAAAAGAAAACAAAGAAGCAGAGATAGTTGGTGACTTAATTCACAATCAAACAGTTATCGATGATTTTGCTAGGCGTGGGCTAAATAAAATTGATGATTATAAAAAAATTTTTTCAAATAATATAATCATACGCGCGCATGGTGAAACCATTGAAAACACTAAGCTCCTAGAGGATAATCACAAAAATATTTGCGATACAACTTGTATAAAAGTAAAAAATATTCACGAATTAGTGGAAAAATATTCAAATATAGGTTATAATGTTATTATAGCGGGTGATAAAGAACATCCAGAAGTAAAAGCTATAATTTCTCATTCTAAAACAGAAGCAATCGTCATTAAGGATGTAGATGAAGCTAAAGAAATTATTGGCTTAAATCATATTGCATTCTTTGCACAATCAACATTCATTCATGATAAATTTGATAAGATGTCAAAGTGCTTAGAAGAGCATAATGAGGATGTGCTTGTATTTAACACTATATGCAACGCTACTGAAAACAGACAGAAGGCTGTTAGGGAGCTTGCAAATAAAGTAGATATGGTTTTAGTCTTTGGATCAAATTTCAGTTCAAATACTAAAAAATTGTATGAGATTTCGAAAACTATTAATCCTAAAACATATTTACTTGAAAATATTCATGAGCTGGACATGAGTTTAATAAAACCAGATTATAATATTGGTATTACAGCAGGTGCTTCGGTACCTGATGATATAATTAAGGAGGCAATTAAAGTAATGGAAAATTTAAACCACGATGAAACAATGAAAAAGGAGGATGCTAAAGAAACAAAAAAAGATGAAATGATTAAAGCTATTGATGATTCTTTCAAGAGAATATCAAGAGGCGAAATCATTGAAGGTGAAGTTCTTTATGTAACTGACAACGATGTTAGTGTTAACATCAACTTTAGAAGCGACGGTATAATCAAAAAAGAAGACCTAGCTGAAGAAGATGTTAATCCAAAGGATCTATATAAACAAGGCGATAAGATCAAAGTTTATGTAGTTAAGATTGACGATGGAGAAGGTAACGTAGTTCTATCAACTAAGAAGTTGAAAGAAATGGAAGTTTGGGAAAAGATTGAAGAAGTTAAGGAAAGAGACGAAGTAGTTTCTGTAAAAGTTAAATCTGTCACTAAAGGCGGCTTGATTGTTAACTATAGCGGAATCCAAGGATTTATACCAGCTTCATTAGTTTCAGTTAGATATAAAGAAAACCTTGAAGAATTTGTTGGACAAAATCTAGACGTTGTAATTATCGACGTTGATATAAATAAAAGAAGATTAGTATTCTCTAGAAAAGCTGTTGAAAAGAAAGAGCTTGATAAGAAGAGAGAAGAAGCTTGGGAAAACATCAAAGAAGGAGAAATAGTCAAAGGTATAGTAGCTAGAATCGTTGATTATGGTGCTTTCATTGACCTAGGCGGAATCGATGGCTTAGTACACATCACAGACCTTACATGGGGAAGAATTAGAAATCCTAAGGAAGTTTTAAAACAAGGTGAAGAAATTGAAGTTAAAGTTTTATCAGTAGATAAAGAAAGAAATAGAATTTCACTTGGCTTAAAACAAACAGTACCTGAACCATGGACAGTATTTACAGAAAAATACCATGAAGGCGATGTTGTTGAAGTTGAAGTTGTTAATATTGAATCATACGGCGCTTTCGTTAGAATTATGGAAGGCGTAGATGCTTTACTACACGTTTCACAAATTTCTCATAAGAGAGTTAATGATCCAAAGGATGTATTAAAAGTAGGCGATCGCTTCGAAGTTATGATTACTGAAATTCATGAAGACAAAAAGGTTAGCGTATCTAAGAGAAGACTTGAAGAACCAGTAGAAGAAGAACAAGAATACGAAGAAGAAGCTCCAGCAGCTGAAGAAGTTCATGAAGAAGAAAAACCTGAAGTTGAAGAAAAAGAAGTAAAGGAAGCTGAATTAAAAGAATTACCTGTACAATAAGATGATTTATCTGAAGATATGGGTGCGTTATTTAAAAATGCAATAGAAAATTCTGAATCAGAAGAACAATAATAATTGATTTTTAAAGGCACGCCTAGGCGTGCCTTTAATTAGTTAGGAGTAAGACATATATTGAATAGTATAAAAAAATATATTGATGATTATCAAAATAAATATAAAAAATCACCAAGCTTTATGATTAGAACCTATGGTTGTCAGATGAACGAGCGTGATAGCGAATCTATAAGCTGGATACTATCTAATTTAGGTTTCGTAGAGACAGATGATATGCTTGAAGCTGACATAGTTATATTCAATACATGTGCTGTTAGGCAAAATGCAGAGAATAAACTATTAGGCAATTTAGGCGATTTAAAGCATATAATGGAAGCAAATGATTTAGAAAAGATTATTATGGTTTGCGGCTGTGTTATGGAGATTGACTCTTCTAGAGAGTTTCTAGAAGAAAAATTCAAACACGTTGACATCATATTTGGAACTAATTCCATTGCCATATTAAAAGAGCTATTAGAAGAACATCTATCTACAAAGAAGCAAGTTGTTAATATAGATGAGATTAATCTAAAGACAAGAGAAACTATTGGTCAAAACAGAAGATATAATTTCAAATCTTATGTCAATATCATGTATGGCTGCGATAACTTTTGTACATATTGCATTGTACCATACACTAGAGGCAGGGAAGTATCAAGAGAGGCTAAGGATATAGTAGCCGAGGTCAAGCACCTTGTTGATGGCGGCGTAAAAGAAGTAACGCTACTTGGTCAAAATGTTAACTCATACGGAAAAACCTTAGATCCCAAAATTTCATTTACTGAACTTATCTATAAGATTGCTGATATAGATGGACTTGAGAGAATCAGATTTATGACATCTCATCCTAAGGATATATCAAAAGAGCTTATATATGCTTTTGATGAGATAGATAAACTTATGCCATTCTTGCATATACCAGTGCAATCAGGCTCCAATAGAATACTTAAGCTTATGAATAGAAAATATACTAGAGAAGATTATCTAGAAAAGATAGATCTTATTAAATCATTAAAACGTGACATTGCCTTATCTACGGATATCATAGTAGGCTTTCCTGACGAAAGTGATAAAGATTTCGAAGATACTATTAATCTAATTAAAACTGTTGGCTACGATCAAGCATTTACATTTATATATTCAATAAGGCCAGGCACTCTTGCTGCTAAGATGGAAAATCAAATTCCTGATGATATTAAAAACTCTAGATTACAAAGATTAATCGAGGTACAAAACGATATTAGCTTAGAAAACAACAAGAAATACCTAGGCAAAACATTAAATGTCTTAGTAGAAGGAACATCTTCAAAGGATGATAATTTCTACTCAGGTAGATCAGAAGAGTTTAAATTAGTTAATTTTAAAGCAAGTGAAGAAGACATTGGCAATATTATTAAAGTGAAAATAAATGATGTTAAATCATTTTCTATGAATGGTGAGAAAGTTGAAGATAGATAAAGACAAATTGTCTCCTATGATGAGGGAGTATGTAGAACTTAAGGAAAAGAATCAAGATGCTATAGTCATGTATAGGATTGGCGACTTCTTTGAAATGTTTTTCGACGATGCAGTTGAAGCGAGTGAGCTACTTGATTTGGTCTTAACAGGACGCGACTGTGGTCTAGATGAAAGAGCGCCTATGTGCGGAGTGCCTGCTAAAGCTGTTGACGTCTACATCAATAAGCTTGGTCAAAATAATAAAAAAGTTATAATTGTCGATCAAGTAGAAGACCCAAAACTAGCTCAAGGCCTTGTTAAAAGAGACATAGTAAAGATAGTTACACCAGGCACTACATCAAGCGAAGAAGAGTTAAATAAGTATATCATCTACCTTTATATTGATGATATGGGCGCATCAATCGTCAAGTGCGACTACCTAACAGGTGATATCGATGCTCATGATTATAGTCTTAAGGGCAGTATCTATGATGTCGTTGACAGCATATTCAAATACAACGTAGCGGAAGTCTTTATTAATGATGACTATAAAGATATAGAAGATCTTATTAAGTATCTAAATAAAAAATCGCTTGACTATGTAAAGACTTATAAAGTAGAAAAAAATCTTGATGATATCATTGCCATTTTAAAAGGTAATCATAATATAAGCCTCAAGAAAAATGAATATAGAAAAGTAATTGCTATCTATTACCTTATAAATTATCTAGAATACACTCAAAAGAATGATTTAAAGCATTTTAAGTTTGAAAATATCAATGATGATCTTAAGACAATGGTCCTTGATGATCAAACCAGATTAAATTTAGAGATAGACTCATCTTATAATACTAAGTCAAAAACCTTATTTGATATACTTAACGATACCAAGACAGCTATGGGGCTTAGATATCTTAAAAACGCTATGTTAAAGCCGCTTATCAATGCGAGTGATATAAACGAAAGGCTTGATTTAGTCGAATATTTTTATAAAAATGAGATGGAAATGACAGGCATAAGAAACTATCTTAAAAATATTCGTGATGTAGACAGAATTTCAAACAGAATCAATGAGATGACTGTCACTAAGCAGGATATGCTTAGGCTTAAGGACTACATTATCTACGCTGAAAACGCTGTAGCTCTTATAAAAGATGAAAATATTAAAAAGAATTTCAAATTTTCTGACTTAAATGACTTAGTTAAACTAATAGATTTAGCGATTGATTCAATGGATAGCGACTATATAATTAAGCTTAATTACAACGGAGACCTTGATAAATACAGAAGCTTGCAAAATGATTCTTTAAAAGAGATACTTCTACTTGAGGATAAGGATAGAAAAAATACAAAGATTAAAAATCTTAAGATAAAGTATAACAAGATACTTGGTTATTTCTATGAGGTTACTAAATCTAACTTAAATATGGTTCCTGACTACTTTATTAAGAGAGCAACACTTGTTAATAGTGAAAGATTTGTTACTGAAGAGCTTAAAGCTCTTGAAACAGAGATACTTACAGCAAAAGATAGATTTGAATCACTTGAGAAAGAACTATTTAACGATATAAAAAATAAATTACTTGATAGCTTATCGCGTATCAAAAGCTTAAGCGAAAAGATTGCTTATCTTGACTTTATTGTGAATCTCGCTTATATTGCAAGAAGAAATAAATACGTTAGAGCAAGTATAAGT
>NZ_CAKPYL010000052.1 GCF_934202865.1 uncultured Fenollaria sp.
CTTCAAATAGTGACGATGCGGTGATGCTACCATGATGGATATAAAAGTACTTGCCTTTGACATGGATGGAACTTTACTAAATAGTGAGAAAATGGTAAGCAGAGGCACTTCGCTAGAGCTTGAAAGATTAAATGAAAATGGAGTAGAGATAGTTTTATCAAGCGGTAGACTTTATAAGTCAATCGAAGCATATTCAAAGATACTACCATTTAAAACATCTATAGTAGCGACAAACGGTAGCGTTGTTACTGACAGTGAGGGCAGAAGAGTCTATGAAAAACCTATCGATACAGATGCATTTATAAAAGTAGTGAACCTGCTTTATGACTACAAGATGAATTTCCATTTTTATGGAGTAAATGAGTTCTACAGACTTAAAGGAACTACATCCTTAAACACTTACTCTAGAGTTCCTAAAAATATTAAAGATACTATTGACATAATTGAATATAACAATATAGAAGAGCTTAGAAAATCATGTGAAAGCAATTCTTATTTCAAGGTTTTACTAGTTGAAGAGGATGAAAATTATTTAGAAGAGATAAGAGATGAGTTAAAGAAGATATCTGGCGTAAAAATATCAAGCTCTTGGACTAATAATATTGAGATTGTTCCAGAAGGGGTAAATAAAGCTAAATCACTTAAGTATTTATGTAAGAACTTAGGTTTAAGTTTAGATAATTTAATGTCTTTTGGGGACAATAATAACGATATAGAGATGATTGAAGAATCAAAAGTCGGCGTTGCTATGAGCAATGCAACAAATGAACTAAAACAAAAAGCAGATTTCATAACTGATTATGATAACGATCATGACGGAATTATGAAATTTTTGAAACAATATTTTTAGGAGGAGCTCATGGCGATAAACATAGTATTACATGAACCAGAGATACCACACAATACTGGGGCCATAGCGAGAACTTGTGTGCTCACTAATTCTAGACTTCACTTGATTAAGCCTTTTGGTTTTGATCTAAGTGACAAATACCTTAAAAGAGCGGGGCTTGATTATTGGAAGTATCTGGATCTGACAATTTACGAGAACCTAGATGATTTTTTTGAAAAGAATAAAGATGCAAATTTTTATCTAGCAACAACAAAGAGCAAAAATATATACTCTGATGTTAAATTTAAAGATGGCGACTTTATATTTTTTGGTAAAGAAACAGCAGGACTGCCAGAGGACTTGATTAATAAATACATTGACAGAGCAATAAGGATACCAATGATTAAGGACTTAAAAAGATCCTTAAACCTAGCAAACTCTTGTACAGTTATTTTATACGAAGCCCTTAGGCAATTAGATTTTATGGAACTGGTATAGGTGATTTTATGGATTATGTATTAGGACTTATGGGCGGCCTAGGTTTATTCCTATACGGAATGAGTCTTATGGGGGATGGACTTCAAAAGGCAGCAGGAAGTAAATTAAAAAAGATTATCAGTGCGTTAACTAAAAATACTTTTATGGGTATATTAGTTGGCACAGTAGTAACTATGATAATACAGAGCTCTTCAGCAACTACAGTTATGGTTGTCGGCTTTGTAAATGCTGGTTTAATGAACTTATATCAAGCAGTTGGAATAATATTCGGAGCAAACATAGGAACAACAATTACTGGTCAAATGCTTGCTTTAAATATATCTAGATATGCACCTATAGCAATATTTGTTGGTGTACTACTATTCATGCTTGGTAAAAAGAAAAAAATTAAGAGCTATGCAGAAATTATTTTAGGTATAGGTATACTTTTCTTTGGTATGTCAGCGATGGGTGCGGCAATGAAGCCATTAGGAGAAAGCACTGTATATGCCAATTTGATGGCAAAACTAACTAATCCGTGGCTAGGAATGTTGGTAGGTATTGTTATGACAACTATACTACAGTCATCATCAGCTGCTCAAGCGATTATATTGGCGCTAGCATCACAAAATATTATTAATATGCATATAGCCTTTCCTATATTATTTGGACAAAACATAGGCACAACAACCACAGCACTTATTTCAAGTATTGGAGCTAGTAGAACAGCTAAACAAGCAGCCTTTATACATTTTATCTTTAACGTCTTTGGTTCACTAGTATTTATGCTTGTATTAAAAAATCCTGTTGAATCTTATGTTGTTAATAACTTTAGTCAAACGACAACACAAATTGCCATGGCTCATACATTCTTCAACGTAATCAACGTTTTATGGATGATGCCGTTATCTAAAATACTAGTTAAATTGGCTCAAAAGTTAATACCGGAAGGTGATGATAAAGCTGATAAGCACGCTATACATCTAGATTACCGTATACTTACTACACCAGGTCTAGCCATTGAAACAGTTATAGATGAACTAACAAGAATGAACGATTTAGTTCTTCAAAATATAGATGATTCAAGAGACTTATTAATTAATAAAAAAGGCGAATTAATGGACGTTATTTATGACAGAGAAGAGCTTATTAACAGTCTACAAAAAGAAATTATTGATTATTTGGTAAAAGTATCAACATCTGGACTATCTAAAGAGCAACACGAAACGGTCGACGATTTATTCTTCATTGTAAATGATATAGAGAGAGCCGGAGACCATGTTAAAAATATTACTCAGCTAAGTGAAGAAAAAACTAACATGGACATACACTTTACACAAGAAGGTAAAAACGAATTAAATGAAATGTATGACTTAACATATAAAGCATTTACTATGACCATGGATGCTTATAGATCTATGTCAGAAGAAAAAGCATATGACATAGTAAAGACTGAAAAAGAAATAGATATTTGCGAAGAATCATTCAGAGAAAAGCATTTTAGAAGACTTATGACAAACGAATGTGAAGAGGAGCAAGGCATTATCTTCTTAGATACAATATCTAATCTAGAAAGAATAGGCGACCACGCAGATAACATTGCTGGATATATATTAAAACATTTTGAATAATTAAGTCATTTTCTTCATAAATTGTTTTAATTCAGTTATAAAAAATTAAAATACAGAAAGACTTGAAAATTTATACTATTTGTAGTATAATATATTTAGTAAAGAACTGGACGACAGATGCGGGAGAGAACATATGTCACCGAAGGGTAAAGAATTTAAGCTCACTACTTAAATTCAAAAGTCTCAGGTAAAAGTACCGCATTTTGACAGTACTCTGGAAAGCTTATAGCACCGATGGAGCAATCTTGTTTAAGAGAATCTCACAGGTTAAAGACAGAGAACAAGAGTGGCTTGTTTTCTGTTTTTTATTTTACAAGCAAATTTGTTATTAAACAATATGTAGTATAAGGAGGTATATCATTAATGTATGATGTAATTATTATTGGAGGGGGCCCTGCAGGACTAGCAGCTGGCTTATACGCTTCAAGAGCAAGACTTAAAACTCTTATCCTAGAAAAGGAAAAAGCTGGTGGACAAATAGTTATAACTGATGAAGTTGCTAACTATCCTGGTTCTGTTGAAGAAGCTTCAGGCCCAAGCCTAATTAAGAGAATGAAAGATCAAGTAGACAGCTTTGGTGCTGAATTCGTTTTAGATACTGTTGAAAAACTAGAATTAAACGATAAAGTTAAAAAAGTTGTTTGCAAAGACAAAACTTATGAAGGCAAAACTGTTATAGTTGCTACAGGTGCTACACCAAGAAAAATTGGTTGCCCAGGCGAAGTTGAATTTACAGGTAGAGGCGTAAGCTACTGCGCAACTTGCGATGCTAACTTCTTTGAAGATATGGAAGTTTATGTAGTAGGTGGTGGAGACTCAGCTTTCGAAGAAGCTATGTACTTATCTAAATTTGCTAGAAAGGTTACACTTGTTTACAGAAAAGGTAAAGAAGAAGCACGTGCAGCTGAAAGCATTAAAGAAAAAGCATTTAAGAATCCAAAGCTTGATTATATCTGGAACGCTACTGTTGTAGAAGTAAAGGGTGATGGAATCTTAACAAGCATAGTTCTTGAAGATACAAAAACTAAAGAACATCGCGAAATATTTGCTGACGAAAACGACGGAACATTTGGTCTATTCGTATTCGTAGGATATATTCCAAAGAACGATATTGTTGAAGGCATCCTAGATATGGAAGGCGGCTATATCGTTACTGATGTAAACATGCACACAAACATCCCTGGAGTATTTGCAGCTGGAGACAACAGAAAGAAAGAATTAAGACAAGTTGTTACAGCAACTGCAGATGGAGCTATAGCAGCTACACAAGCAGAAAAATATATTAACGAAAACTTTGCAGACTAATAGTCTAAGTATATAAAGTAAAGAAATTTTAAGGAGGAATCGTAATGTTAGAAGTAACAAAAGACAATTTTGAACAAGAAGTTAAACAAGCTGAAGGCTATGTATTAGTGGATTTCTGGGGTCCTACATGTGAACCATGCAAGGCTTTAATGCCACACATCCACGCAATGGAAGAAGAATTTACAAACGTTAAATTCACTTCATTTGATATTTCAAAAGGTAGAAGATTAGCAATCGGCGAAAAAGTTATGGGCTTACCAGTAATTGCTATTTACAAAGACGGTTCTCAAGTAGACTCAAGAGTTAAAGAAGACGCTACTAAAGAATCAGTTAGAGAAATGTTAGAAAAATATAACTAAAGTTTATTTACTATTTTATAGTTAAATATATTCAAATTTTAAGGGAGGTGAGATTATGCGTCTAGAAATAGGCAACGTGCTTATTAAAGATGTTCAATTCGGCCAAGAGACAAAGGTAGAAAATGGAGTTTTATATGTAAATAAAGAAGACATTATCAATCTTTGCAAGGAAGATGAACATATTAAATCCGTAGACGTAGAAATCGCTAGACCGGGAGAAAGTGTTAGAATCACACCGGTTAAAGATGTTGTTGAACCAAGAGTTAAAGTTGAAGGACCTGGCGGAGTATTCCCTGGAATTCTTTCAAAAGTTGACGTAGTTGGTTCAGGTAAAACAAACGTTCTTAAAGGTTGTGCAGTAATGACAACAGGTAAAATTGTTGGTTTCCAAGAAGGTATTGTCGATATGACAGGACCAGGTGCTCAATATACACCATTCTCAAAAACTAACAACATTGTAGTTATTGCTGAACCAATTGATGGTTTAAAGCAACACGAACATGAAAAAGCTCTAAGATATTGTGGATTCAAGACTGCAGCTTACTTAGCTGAAGCAGCAAGAAACTTGACTCCAGATGAAACAGAAGTTTATGAAACACTACCTTTAATGGAAGGTGCTGAAAAGTTCAAAGGACTTCCAAGAGTTGCATATGTTCAAATGCTACAATCTCAAGGACTTCTACACGACACATACGTTTATGGTGTCGATGCAAAGCAAATAGTTCCTACAATTTTATACCCAACTGAAGTTTTTGATGGAGCTATAATTAGTGGTAACTGCGTATCATCATGCGATAAGAACCCATCTTATGTACACATGAACAACCCAGTTGTTAAAGAATTGTACAAAGAACACGGTAAAACTATCAACTTTGTTGGTATGATTATCACTAACGAAAACGTTTATCTTGCAGATAAGGAAAGAAGTTCAAACTGGACTGCTAAATTAACTAGATATCTAGATCTTGATGGAGCTGTTGTTTCACAAGAAGGTTTTGGTAACCCAGATACAGACTTAATCATGAACTGCAAGAAGATCGAAGGTCAAGGCGTTAAGACTGTAATTATTACAGATGAATACGCTGGTAGAGACGGTGCTTCTCAATCGTTAGCAGACGCTGATAAGGCTGCAGATGCAGTTGTAACTGGCGGTAACGCTAACCAAGTTATTGAATTACCTAAGATGGACAAAGTTATTGGTCACCCTGAATTTATCGATACAATCGCAGGTGGATTTGACGGTTCATTAAAAGAAGATGGTTCAGTAACAGTTGAAATCCAAGCTATAACAGGAGCTACTTCTGAAGTAGGTTTCGGATATTTAACAGCAAGAGGCAAATAATTAATAAAAAAATAAAAATAGGAAAGGAGAGTTTTTGAATGTCAATATTTAATGAAAATTCAAAAGTTGTTATAATTGGCGACAGAGACGGTATTCCTGGTCCTGCTATGGAAGAGTGTATCAAGACAACACCTGCAGAAGTTGTATTCTCAGCTACTGAATGTTTTGTCTGAACTGCTGCAGGCGCTATGGACCTAGAAAACCAAAACAGAGTAAAAGAAGCCGTAGATAAATACGGTGCAGAAAACATTATAGTTTTACTTGGTGGAGGAGAAGCTGAAACAGCAGGCTTAGCAGCTGAAACTGTTACAGCAGGTGACCCTACATGGGCTGGTCCTTTAGCCGGAGTCTCGTTGGGACTTAAGGTATACCATGCATTAGACCCTGAATTTAAGGAAAGTGTTGATGCAGGCGTTTATGACGAACAAATAGGCATGATGGAAATGGTATTAGACGTAGATGCTATTACTAGTGAAATCAAAAATATAAGAGATGAGTACACTCAATATTAATAGTGCCCAAAAATTTTAGTAAAAGGGGGGAAATATGATGAGTAAATTAAGAGTAGTTCATTATATTAACCAATTCTTTGCCGGTGTAGGTGGAGAAGAAAAAGCTGATATAAAACCTTATGTTGAAGAAAAGGTTATGGGTCCTGGTATGGCTTTAAACGGCCAATTCAAAGGAGAAGCTGAAATTGTTGCGACTATAGTATGTGGTGACTCATATTTCGGAGAAAACATTGAAGAAGCAAAAGCAGCTATACTAGAAATGGTTAAAAAATATGAACCGGATCTATTCATCGCAGGACCTGCATTTAACGCAGGAAGATACGGTGTAGCTTGCGCTACAATTACTGACGCAGTACAAAATGAACTTGGCATCCCAGCAGTAACTGGTATGTACGTTGAAAACCCAGGTGCTGATATGTTCAAGAAATCTGTATATATAGTAAGCACAAAGAACAGTGCAGCTGGTATGGTTGATGCTGTTAAGAAGATGGCTCCATTAGCTCTTAAACTAGCTAAGAAAGAAGAAATCGGTACTCCAGCAGAAGAAGGATACATCGAAAGAGGAGTAAGATACAATCTTTTCGCAGAAGAAAGAGGAGCAAAAAGAGCTGTAGATATGATGATCAAAAAGTTAAAAGGCGAAGAATTCGTTACTGAATATCCAATGCCTAACTTTGATAGAGTTGATCCAAATCCAGCCGTTAAGGATATTACTAAAGCAACGATAGCATTAGTTACTTCTGGTGGTATTTGCGCAAAAGGAAACCCTGATCACATAGAATCATCATCAGCTTCTAAATACGGAAGATATGATATTACAGGCTTAGATGCATTCACAAGTGAAAATGCTGAAACAGCTCACGGTGGATATGACCCTGTATATGCTAACGAAGATCCTAACAGAGTTTTACCTCTTGACATCATGAGAGAATTTGAAAAAGAAGGTAAAATTGGAAAATTATACAATGCTTATTTCACAACAGTTGGTAACGGTACTGCCGTTGCAAATGCTAAGAAATTTGCTGAAGAATTCTCAAAAGAATTAGTTGAAAACCATGTTGACGCAGTTATATTAACTAGTACCTGAGGTACTTGTACACGTTGCGGTGCAACAATGGTAAAAGAAATCGAACGTGCAGGAATCCCTGTAGTTCACATGTGTACAGTAGTTCCAATTTCATTAACAGTTGGTGCTAACAGAATAGTTCCAACAATAGCTATTCCACATCCACTTGGAGATCCAAAACTTGATCACAAGGAAGAAGTTTCTCTAAGAAGAAAGCTAGTTGAAAAAGCATTACATGCTTTAGAAACTGAAGTTGATGGACAAACTGTTTTCGATAAATAATTATTTTAGATAATTATACTCGCCCTTTTAATTAAGGGCGAAGTACATAATTAGTTTATGTCATAGTTATGCTATGTTATAGATAATTCATAATAAAAAAATATTACGGAGGTGTATGGATGAATTATTCAGTATTAAAGGGTGCAGCTTATGTATTATTGCAAGCGCCTGATATGGTAATCCACAATGGAACTACTCAAACAACAGAGAGAACTCTACATCCAGATTCAGAGTATCTAAAGGCAGTTCCAAAACATTTAAGAAGTTTTGAAGACTGCGTTAATTATTTACCTAACCAAATTTATATAGGTAATGAAGTGCCTGAAAAGTTAAGAGAAGTGCCTGAACCATGGCATGAGCATTTATTAGAAGGTGCTGATAGACATGGCAAAAAGGGTGAAATTCTTCCGCAATCAGAACTTATCGGTATGATGAAAGTTGCTGACGTATTTGAATTAGTATTTTTAACTAAAGAATTTACTGAACAAGTAAAAAAAGAATTTGAAGAACATCCGCTAATAAAAGAAGATCTAATAAAGAGATTAGGTGAAGGAACTGAATTAGCAGAAATTGAAGGCTTAATCAATGATCACGGCGCTGAAGCAATCATGAATGAAGACAAAGTCGTTGGTTGTGTAAAGAGAGCTCATGATGTTGACCAAAACTTATCAGCTCACGTAATGTTTGAAAACTTAGTAGTTAAAGCATCAGGTATATTTGCTGCTTTAAACTGTATAGAAAAGAACCACATCGATCCTGAATCAATTGAATATGTAATTGAATGTTCCGAAGAAGCATGCGGTGATATGAACCAAAGAGGTGGCGGTAACTTCGCTAAATCTATAGCAGAATTAACTGGCTTAGTAAATGCATCTGGTTCAGACGTTAGAGGTTTCTGCGCAGCTCCAACTCACTCTTTAATTTCTGCTTCATCATTAGTACAAGCAGGTACATTTAAGAATGTTATGGTAGTTGCTGGTGGTTCTAGTGCTAAATTAGGTATGAACGGAAGAGACCATGTTAAGAAAGAAATGCCTATTATAGAAGACTGTGTTGCAGGATTTGCATTTATTGTATCTCAAAATGATGGTGAACAACCAATTATCAGAACTGATATAGT
Organism: uncultured Fenollaria sp.; assembly: GCF_934202865.1. Lineage (GTDB taxonomy): Bacteria > Bacillota > Clostridia > Tissierellales > Peptoniphilaceae > Fenollaria. Next base: position 8,924 of record NZ_CAKPYL010000052.1, read on the forward strand.
TGGTAGACATACAGTTGGAACTGGTTCATCACCACAAGCTGTAATAACTTCTCTAGTTACAAATCCGCTTACAAAAGCTGGGCTTAAGATTATTGATGTAGATAAATATTCTGTAGAAATGCAAAACCCAGATATAACTAGACCAGCTGGAGCTGGTGACGTACCTGAAGCTAACTTTAAAATGATAGGAGCTTTAGCGGTTAAGAATGGTGAAATTGAAAGAACTGCACTTCCTGATTTTATTGTTAAACATGGTATGAAGGGTTGGGCACCAACTCAAGGTCATATTCCATCAGGTGCACCTTATCTTGGATTTGTTATTGACGATATCAAGAGCGGAGCTGTTAACAGAGCTATGATTGTTGGTAAGGGAAGCTTATTCTTAGGTAGAATGACAAACCTATTCGACGGTGTTTCTATAGTAATCGAAAAGAACCCAGGAAAGGTTAGCGAAGAAGGCGCAGCATCTGA
>NZ_CAKPYL010000053.1 GCF_934202865.1 uncultured Fenollaria sp.
TGGCTAAAGGGGGCGGACTGTAAATCCGTTAGCTAAGCTTTCAGTGGTTCAAATCCACTCTCTTCCACCATATGCGGGTGTAGCTCAGTGGTAGAGCCCCAGCCTTCCAAGCTGGTTGCGAGGGTCCGATTCCCTTCACCCGCTCCATAATTCAATATATGCGACTATAGCTCAGCTGGATAGAGCAACGGACTTCTAATCCGTGTGCCGGGGGTTCGACTCCTCCTAGTCGCGCCATTGTTGGGATGTAGCCAAGTCGGTAAGGCACCAGACTTTGACTCTGGCATTTTCGTAGGTTCGAGTCCTACCATCCCAGCCATGCGGAGAGGTATCGAAGCGGTCATAACGAGGCGGTCTTGAAAACCGTTTGGGTGCAAGCCCACGTGGGTTCGAATCCCACTCTCTCCGCCATTTTTTTTATCTAAAATGGCTCAGGCCGAATCGAATATTTAATATTATTGGAGAAGTACTCAAGTGGCTGAAGAGGCTCCCCTGCTAAGGGAGTAGGTCCTAATTTACGGGGCGCGAGGGTTCAAATCCCTCCTTCTCCGCCACAATGTGGACCTTTAGCTCAGTTGGTTAGAGCGTCCGGCTCATAACCGGCAGGTCCGGGGTTCGAGTCCCTGAAGGTCCACCAATTTAGGGGTTTAGCTCAGCTGGTAGAGCAACGGTCTCCAAAACCGTGTGCCGAGGGTTCGAAACCTTCAACCCCTGCCATAAGCCTTTTATAGGCTTATTTTTTTAGCTTTTTTTATAGCTTTCATTATATATTATTAGAATGGATGTGTTCTCATGAAGGCACGCGCTTTTTTTGAAACAATTGAAGAAATATTATTACAGTCTTTAAAAGATGAACTTGATTTAACACCTAAGCCTGGCTGTGTTGATGGACTTAACTCTGGTCCGCACGCAGACATGGATTATGATGTTTTTTTAAGGAGCATTTCATCTCTTAAAGGCTATTTTTTTGAGATAATGGAAGCGTCAAACACAAAAAATACTTTTGCTGATACATTTGAAGCGATTAGACCCATTGGCATGAAATATGAAGATAAGATGTATGAGGCGACTAATGGCATCAACACTCACAAGGGCGCCATCTTTACTCTTGGCGTTATTGCTTCTGCTATTGGAAAGCTTTATTATGACAACAAATACATCACTATTGATCTAATTAGTGAATATGTAAAATTGCTTTGCGCAAATATTTTTGACGATTTTAATAAAAAAGAGATGCAGGACTCAAATGGTATGCGCATCTACCAGAGCAATGCTAAGCATTCGGGCATCAGATACGAGGCGAAGAATGGCTTTAAGACGGCTCTTGATGCTTATGAATATTATAAAAATACAAAGGACTTCTTAAGGACTTATTTTTACATTATCTCGACTCTTGATGATACGACGACCATAAATAGAGTGGGCGAGTCTGGTCTTAATTTTTCTAAAACTTATGCGAAAAATGTTTTAAATAGCGAAAATTTTGACGAAGAGCTCAAGGAAATGGACAAAGTTTACACTGAGAAGAACATTTCGACTGGCGGCTGTGCTGATACTATCGAGCTCGTTTACTTCTTTAAGCGCATGGACGATTTTTTAGATCGTTATATGAATGATTTTCTATATAATAAGGAAGAAAGATGGAGGATCATCACTAAGGCAATCCAAGATCGAAATAAGCCCATAATCACTCTTAATCTAAATATTAAGGGCATGCACAAGGACAAGGATGAGTTTGAGCCCATTTACAAGGCGGCGAAAATATACCTAGCTTCATACGAGTGCATATATGAGGACGAGGATGCATACACTGCCATCTACCTAGCTAATGGCAAGGCACTTGATGAGAAGAAAAATTTTGTGCGCATAGAAGAGGAGCATGACTTTATGCGCTTTGTTGACATCGACGTGATTGATACTGATCTTAAGCCTATATCGAGGACTGAGCTTGGATACGCGAAGCGGACTTGCATCGTTTGCGGAGGTGACAGATTCACTTGCATGCGCGAGGAAAGGCACTCGCAAGAGGACTTCAACGCGAGTTTAAATGCGGCTTTATTAAATCTTGACAAATAGTCTCATTTACTATATAATATTATCTATGGAAAAAAGGTTTATGAATATGGCAATCAGAGAGGCGATAAAGGCGTACAAGCTTGGAGAAGTGCCTGTTGGAGCAGTTATTGTGAAGGATGGGGAAGTGATTTCTACTGCCTATAACGAGACGATAACGATGAAGGATGCATCAGCTCATGCTGAGATGCTTGCTATAAGACGGGCGTGCGAAAAGCTAGATAACTACAGGCTTACAGACTGCGAGCTCTATGTAACGCTTGAACCTTGCATGATGTGTCTAGGAGCGATTTTGGAAGCGCGTATAAAAAATTTATACATAGCTCTACTTGATTACAAGAAAGGCGCTTGTATTAGCAAAATGCAGCTTCATAACTCATCTCTTAGCTATCACAAGCTAAATATTTATTACAATGAGAGCAAAATTTATAAATTTCTTTTGCAAAACTTCTTCAAGAACTTAAGAAATAAATAGGGAGTGGTATCGAAGAGGTCATAACGGGGCGCACTCGAAATGCGTTAGGGGCCCTGCTCCACGTGGGTTCGAATCCCACCCACTCCGCCATTTTAATAATTTCGTGCACTAGTAGCTCAGTTGGATAGAGCAGCGCCCTCCTAAGGCGTGTGCCGGGGGTTCGATTCCTCTCTAGTGCGCCACTTTATTTTTTCACAAGGAGGTAATTAGGTGATTTTAAACAAAAAAAAGCTTGGTATTATCGCAAGTGTGGCGTTTTTGGCCCTTGCTATGGTCCTAGCTTTTGTATATAAGAATTTTTTCTCGAGGGTGGAAGTTTTCTCTTCTGGAAAGTCCTTGGGAGTTTACTCTAGCGTACATAATTTTAATAAAGCTATAGATAATTATAAGTCCAAATATGAAGATAGATATGGTGCAGATCTTGTAAAAGCAAATTACGAGTTCAAAAAAAGCGATGAAGAGCTTAGAAACGCTATATCTGAGGACGCTTTCGATGTAAATGCTTATGCAGTTGAAAAAGATGGGAGAAGGCTATATGCATTAAAGAATGAAGACGCTGCAAATGAGTTTTTAACAGCAATTGAGAACCATTACTATAGTGACAATACCATTTGCGTGAAGATTAAGGACAATATTGAGCTTAAAAAAGAAAAGATCTCTCTAAAGGATTTAAGAACTGTGAATTCAGCTCTTAAAGAGGTTTTAGAGAACAATAAATTGAAGAATGACAAGGCCATAAACGTATTGCTAACAAAGAAGGAAAATCAAGAAGAAGTCATCGCTATGCCAGTTGAAAGTCAAGATGATCCAAGCCTTCCAAGAGGCGAGACAGTTCTTTCAATGGACGGCGAGGATGGACTTAAGGCCGTTAAGAGCATTGCTTATTACGAAAATGATGAGCTTATAAATAAAGTTGTTTTAGAAGAAAATGTTAAGAAAAAGGCTGCGCCAAAGCTAGTTCTTGTGGGAACTAGAAAGGCTTTAGCTGATGGCAGTTTTGCAAAACCTACCAGAGGCGGCATTTCATCAGGCTACGGAAGAAGATGGGGTAGACAGCACACTGGCGTTGACATTGACGCTGATTACGGTGACGCTGTATACGCATCTGACGGCGGCGTGGTTAGCTACGCTGGCTTCTTAGGCACTTACGGCAATCTTATCGAGATTGATCACCAAAACGGTTACAAGACAAGATACGCTCACTTAAGTAGTATCAATGTTTCAAAGGGTGAAACTTTGATGAAGGGCGATTTTATCGGTAAAGTTGGCACAACTGGCCGAGTAACTGGACCGCATCTACATTTTGAAGTTATTGTCAATGGCAAGAGCCAAAACCCACTAAACTATATCAGAGGCAATTAATATGAAGAAATTTCTAGCACTAGTACTCGTTCTTCTGATGAGTGTGACTATGTTTTCATGCACAAAGAAGATTGAATACAACGATGCAAAGGACTTAAGTCATAAGTACTTGGACGCACTTAGAAGTGCTGACGGCGACGTGCTTTTCAAAGCAGCTAGGCTTAAGAATCAAAAACAAATAGAAAAAGAAGATTTCCAAAGATCTTTGACTCAAACTATCAAAAAATTAGGCGAGTTTAAAGAAGGTAAGGACGAAAAATTCGAATACATCAAGAATACTTTTGTTCTTTCGAGTGAAGATAGATTTGATTATAGGATGGCAACATCCATCATTGAACTTGACAAGTCAGGCAGTTTGAATAACGCCTACTTTATGCTTAAAGAGCCCATCTGTGAAGATAATGATGATTTTAAAGAAGAAAGCTTTATCCTTGACAATGATGGAGCCAAGATGTATGGCGCTCTTACCATTCCAAAGGATTTTACTTCAAAGAAAGTAGTATTTATGATGCAAGGATCTGGTCCACAAGATATGGACGAAACAGTTGGCATCAATGGAAACAAGCCGTTTAAAGACCTTGCTCATGGCCTAGCAGAGCTTGGTATAGCAACACTTAGAATTGACAAAAGATATGTAAATAACGCGCCGAAGGACTACACTGTTGATGAAGAAGTCTTATCGGACGCGAAGCTTGCTATAGAAGAGCTTAAGAAAGATTCGAGATTTGATGATGTTTATGTACTTGGTCACTCGCTTGGAGCAATGCTAGCGCCAAGAGTAGCTAAAGATGAGAGCTTGAAGAAAGTCGCTATGCTATCGGCATCGACTATGAAATTCACTGACATAATTTATACTCAGCAAATGGAGTATCTTGACTCAGGTGAAGTAAGTAAGTCAGTTGCTGAATTTCAAAAGAAAGAGATTACAAAGTTTAAAGAGCAAGTCGATAATATGACAGAGAAGACTAAGGGCAACTTCTTCAGTATGCCTGCCTCATACGTTTACTCGGTCAATCAAGTGAGTCCAGTAGAGGATATTAAAGCTTCAGACTTTGACGTCTTTATAGGACACGGCTCAAAGGACTTCCAAATTAAGAAGGATGAGCTTGATAAGTTCAAAAAGGCCTTGGGAGATAGAGGACTTGTGATATATAATTTATATGAAGGTCTTAATCACTTGATGATGCCAGAGGACTCAGACGAATTTTCTGTAGAGATATATGATAAGCCAAATCATGTAAGTCAATTAGTGATAGATGATTTAGCAGAGTTTTTTAAATAAGATATTTTGGTGAATAGAGATATTCGCCTTTTTTAATAAGGAGGTTCGCATGTTAAAGGCGATTGCATTTACATTAATATTTTTAGGAACATCTTTGCAGATTCCTAGCAAGATTAGAGCGTATAAAGATGATAAGAGCATAGATAATTTTTTAGAGATGCTTGCGTATTCACTAATAGCATTTGGATCATTTTTGCTTTCGATTGGATATTTCTTTGGATAAATTTAATTTGTGTTTAATAGAGACTATTGATGAGTCTCTTTTTTAATAGCTTTTGGGTATATATAATTAAGTGCTAATATATTATTAAGAGGTGTATTATTATGGAAATTGTAGAGAGACCTTGGTTTAAAGCATCTAAATTCTTAGGCTTATATTTTGGGATTTCATTTACATTAATTGGGTTATTTATTTATATATATTGGAAGAATATTGCATTATTAATAAATGGATTCGTATGGCTATTTATTTCCATAGCCTTTTTGTGCAAAGCACTTCTTGAATATTATAAATTAAAAGAATTAAAAGACAGTGGAGTTAAATACAAGTGCAAGATTAATAGAGTAATCCCTCTTAACTATATAAGATTTGGCTCATTTATAGTATCAAAAGTTGAATGCACATATGAGAACAATGGAATTAGATATAAAATTTTGGACGGACCATATCTTTTGTCTCCATTTGAAAAACTAGAAAAACTATCAGCTTTTGCCTACATAGGGAAAAATAAAAGTATGCTTGTTTTATCAAGAATCTAGCGTAAGAAGCAATTTGCTTTTTACGCTTTTTTCTTATCTACTAATAGCTTTTGGGTATATATAATTAGGTGATTATATGAAAAATATGAATGAAAATATCAATCTAGCAGATGAACTATATGATAAAATCGAGAATGAACTTGGTAAGCTTAAGAAGGTGAAGATACTTGTACTAGGCAAGACTGGTGCGGGTAAGTCTACTCTTATCAACGCCTTGTTCCGTGAGGACATACTAAAGACTGGTGTTGGCTATCCCATGACTAAAAATATTGTCAAGGTGGAGAAGGACGGCGTGCCTCTTACTTTATACGACACGCGTGGACTTGAGCTGGACAATGACTCGCGCCTTGAAGTTTACAAGGAAGTCGCAAACTTTGTTAGCGATATGTATTTAAAGGGCGATGAGGAAAAACTTAATCTCATTTACTTTTGCATTAACGCTCAAGGACTTAGGATAGAGAAGGAAGAGGAAGAGCTCATAAGGACGCTTAGCAAGGAGAATAAAGTCATCATAGTCCTTACAAAATTTTTCTCGGACGAAGCAAAAGACTTCTACGACTTTATTAAAAATATGAATATGGGTGAGTTCGCGATAGCTCCAGTGCTTGCAAAGAACCTTAAGATTAACCGCGACAATATTATTTTGGAACATGGACTTGAAGATCTAGTTCAAATGAGTATGGACGCACTTGAAGAGGAGTACCAAATATCTTTTAACAATGCCCAACATGCAGATTTAAAATTAAAAGCAGAAAAGGCACGCAGTTGGGCGAAGAAATACATTGCCTCAAGCTTTGGAGTTGGCTTCGTTCCAATACCATTCTCAGATGCATCGGTGCTGGTACCCATGGAACTAACCATGCTTGCTCATATCACGGCCATCTTTGGAGTGCCGGTGAACAAAAAGAGACTCGCTTCATTAGTCGCAGGCCTCGGCGGAACCATGGGCGCGACCTATCTTGGACGCTTCATAGTAAGTAACGCACTAAAATTCTTTCCAGGCGCAGGAACCGTTGTCGCTGGTCTCATAAGCGGCACAACAGCCTCAGCCATCATGGCATCACTTGCCTTTGCCTACATAGAAGTATTGACGGTGCTTCTTAAAAAAGCAAAGTCGGGTGATGATATCGACGACAAAGAGTTAGAAGAAATGCTAAAGAAGTTATATAAAGATAATTTAAAGAATCACAAGAAGCTTAAATAAATTAAGACCTTAAGAGTTAATTCTCCTAAGGTCTTTTACTTTGCCTATATTAAATATAAGACAATCGCTGAGCATTATGGAATCTTGTTATTGGTATTAAATTTATAGCTGACGAACGTTTGACATTTGCTTTTGCAAATATTGTATTTCTTATAAACATAAGTATACTGTATTCAGTAATTATTTAATTTTAAAAAAGAAACATTAACTTTATTAGTATAAAAATTTTTTATTTGACTTATAAATAAATTTGACATATACTATATATAATAACTTTGATAATTTAAGCAGCTAAATTATAAATAGACGAAGGAGGTTTTAGAGGGGAAGCATTTTAGCTGTAGATAAGGAGGTGAATATATGAAATATTTAGTTGGTCCAAATAATAGATCAGACAATTTTGATTCATTTAGAGATATATGAATTAAAATTTGTAATGAAGATAACTGTACATAGTGTGATAGATGCATCAAGTGCGATAGATGCACTCAAAACTGCCTAACAGATTGTAGCTCTAATTGTGGCATTCGTGGATGCTATTGTAAAGTAAGTCGTGATGAAACAGATGCAATAGGCAGCTTTATGTAGCTTTGTACTTAATAGGCTCTCCCCTCTAATTACATAAAATGAAATTTTTTAAAAGATACTTTAATATAATATCATTTACCTTATTGATTTTTGTAGTTATTCTTTTTTTGCAAAATTTAAAGTATTTACCAGATTTTGATTTAGATGACAAAAAAGATACATACCTAGGTAGATTTTTACTTAATTATAATATAGCTAAGGATATTGAGACTTTAAATACTGATCCAGTTAAGTATGAAAAGAAAATTTTAGAACATTTAGTTATAATCCCAAAAAGTTTACCTGAAGATGGTAGAGAAAATTATGCTAAAAGTATTAAATTAAAAATAGAATTAGCAAAAAAAGGAATGCAACTAGCTAATGAAGATTTTAAGGGCAATTACTTTGAGATAATGAAGATTGATAACACTATAAGACTTATTGATTTAGTGCAATTTGCTAGGGGTGATGAGGGTTACATCTCTCCTTTAGATGAATATGGCAGTGAACTTGAAGAAGTGTATGGACTAAGTAAGCTAGATTATGACTTTACAGCACCTGAGAATAAAGATGTGTTAATTAATCAGTTTGCTCAAGACATGGAATGCTATATTGATTATAACTATATTAGGGCAATGTTTGACGTATTGCACAAAGAAATTAAAGATAAGTTAGTTCTTTCAGAAATCACATATAAAAACTTTGCTGGTGTTTATATGCTTTTTTCACAACAAGACCTTATAAGAAGAAATAATTTTCACTTAATATTTTTAGCTTTTGCTTTTATTATCACTGTTTTAAAAGACAAGAAATACAATGCTCCAAAGTTAAACTACACTATGAATACAAGTCTTTTTACAATGACTAACAAGTATATAAGGGAATTCTTATGCCTAGCTTTTATAACAGTTATATTGCCGGTAGGCTTATTATTAGCTGCGAATTTAGGGGGTGAAGGATTTTCATTTAAGGCACCTGTTTTAACAATACCAGAGGACTACGAATTAAGTGATACCAAATCTCTAGGAGCGAATGCGCAGGAAGGAGCTGAAAGGATTACAGGCTATGACGTTATTGATTATGCAACTTTTTTTGCTGACGATACTACCTATGCAGCAGGAAGAAGTGATGTTTTAATTATGTCATATAAGCCTCAAATACAAGAGTATAAAACTGTATTTATTAAAGCTGTTGTACTTGATTTGTTAAGAATTTTACTTGTAGCAGTAGCCTTTGCTTTTGTTGCGTCTGTCTTTAATAAAAGGTGGGTGGTATTGCTCTTTACAACTGCATTAGCGATACTATTTTTAAATGCATATAATCTAAATTCAATTTTTGATCCTTTTTCATGGCCAGCATCAACGTCTATTGTGAAAGGAGTACGTGTATTAAAAGATGGACGATTATCATTTAATAGAGCTATGACGATATTATCTTCTTATACAGTAGTTATTTATCTTTTGAATTTATTAGTACTAAAGAAGAAAAAGGCGCTTATATAGAAGGGGTGGCACAATGAAAACAATAAAAAGTAATCTTATGAGCTTTTTGAATACGAAGGAAATAAAGGAGGCTGTTTTAAATGAAAGCTTTGCAAATTAATGATATGCATAAGAGTTTTGGTAAAAAGGAT
>NZ_CAKPYL010000054.1 GCF_934202865.1 uncultured Fenollaria sp.
CTATAAGACATGGCTTATCAAGAGCTTTACTTGAAGTTGATCCTGAATATAGATCAATCTTAAAGAAAGCTGGATTCTTAACTAGAGATCCACGTATGAAAGAAAGAAAGAAATACGGACTTAAGAAAGCTAGAAAGAGTTCACAATTCTCAAAGAGATAGTTTTATTACTATATATAAAAGTAAGACCTTGCATATGCAAGGTCTTATTTTTGTGCAATTTTATATTTTATCTACTTTACTTAAGCCGTTCTCATCTAGCTCATATATCTCATCAGCTACGTGATTTATAAAATATCTATCATGCGATACAAAAAATATAGCTCCACCAAAGTTTTTCATCTCTTCACTTATCGCTGGTAGCGATAAAGGCGATATGTTTCTCGTCGGCTCATCTAAAACTAAAACATCGGGCTCCATAAGCTGCATTTTGGCAAAGAAGAGCTTTGCCTTTTGACCGCCGCTTAATTCAGAAATTTTATTAATCACTTCATCTCTTGTAAACTTAAGAGATGCTAGGTAAGTCCTTATCTTAGTTTCTTCTTCCTTAGTGAAGTCCACTTTTAAATATTCTATAGCGTTCTTATGAGTGATTAATTCATCTTCATAATTTTGCGGCATATATGATACGCGCAGATCTTTACTAATATTATCCTTTATAATACTTAGTAGAGTAGTCTTGCCAGCGCCATTCTTTCCTACTATGGCAATTTTATTATTGCCGTATGACTCTAAATCAATATTTTTAGCAAGTCTTTTATTAGCTACTCTTAATTCGTCAAGATGCAAATTTAAAACACATTTGCCATTCTCAATAAGTTTATTCTTATTATAGTTAACAAATATTTGTTCTTCGAAGTCTGGCATTTGCGTCATATTTTCTTTTTCCCACTCAATAAGTTTCTCGTGAGCCTTTACCTCATGCATGGTCTTTTTAAGGTATCTACCTAATCTGTCATTCTTTTCTTTCCTCAGATCATGTTCAACGCTATCGTGAACGCGTCTCCAACGCTCTTCTTTTTCTTCTATACGCGCCTTGTCATTCTTAGCTCTTTGCGCTTGCGTTGAAATTTGTTCATTTCTAAGCTTAATATAGCTATCGTAATCATTGCCGCTAACGGTGATACGCGATTTTGTCTTGTTTTGTATTAATTCAAAGTGCATTATCTTTGTAGCGACACTTTGGATGAAGTAAGTATCGTGACTTGCAAAAATGATTTTGCCATTAAAGTCTTTAAGTATCTTTTCAAGCACTTCCATCGATTTAAAATCAATATCATTTGTAGGCTCATCAAGAACAAGCAGGGAAGGGCTCTTTGCAATTGCAATAGCAATTAAAATCTTCATTCTCTCTCCGCCTGAATAAGTCTCAAGCTTTCTTTCTAAATCACTTAGATCGACGTTAAAAGAGTTAATTACTTTATAAAAAGTACTTATGTCTATGGCGATGCCATCATTACTATATATTAGATCACTTAAGTTTTTTTCAAGCACATCACTTGTAGCTATTTGAGGAACTATTGCTATGGTCTCATCACGGCTAATCTCGCCACTTAGTTCTGCGTAGCTAAGAAGCTCATCATATTTTGTAATTGCCTTGAGCAGAGTAGACTTGCCATTGCCTTCTTCGCCAATAAGAGCAAGCCTATCACCATCGTTAATTGAAAAGCTTAAATTGTCAATTATAGTTCTTCCATCTTTTTTTAGTCTGATTGTTAAATTTTTTATCTGCATAGCAATCTCCTTTACTCTTTATTATACTAATTATACTACAATCACTAACTGAATACAATTATTTATAAATATTTAAAAATAAAAGTTATTTTATTAGTAAAAAAACGATTTATATGGTATAATAATAGTGATAGTTTGTCTATGAAATATAGTAAAGTATTTTTTAGACATCGCCAATCAAAAAACTGATAAATAGCAATATTATTTTACTTAGGAGGCCTTATATTTTAATCTAAGCCATTGCGCTTATATATAAAATATTCCTTGTAAAAATCTAAGAAATATTGTATATTATAATTGTAGATTAAGGAGGATGAAAAATGGAAGGCAAAAAAACTGCTTTATACGATGAACATGTTAAACTAGGCGGTAAAATTGTTAATTATGCTGGATGGTTACTACCTGTTCAATACTCAGGATTAATCGAAGAACACAATGCGGTAAGACAAAAACTTGGTGTATTTGACGTTTCTCACATGGGTGAAGTATGGGTTACTGGTAAGGATGCATTTAATTTTGTAAATCATCTAATTACTAACGACTTAACTGTTATCGAAGATGGTCAAGTACAATACAACATTATGTGTTACGAAGACGGTGGTGCAGTAGATGACTTACTTGTTTACAGATTTAATCAAGAAAAATTCTACCTTGTAATTAACGCTGCAAACGTTGAAAAAGACGTTGAATGGATTACAAAACAAGCTAAAGACTTTGATGTTAAGGTTGAAAACGTTTCTGATCAAACATCTCAAATAGCTGTTCAAGGACCTCTTGCTCAAAAAGCTGTACAAAAATTAACTGATGTTGATTTAGACACAATCAAATTCTTCCACTTTGTTGATGGATTTGAACTAGCTGGTAAAAAAGTTTTAATCTCAAGAACTGGTTACACTGGCGAAGACGGATTTGAAATTTATACTGATAACGAATCCATAGTACATCTTTATAAAGAAGTAATGAAGGCTGGAGAAGAGTTTGGTATCGAACCATGCGGACTAGGATGCAGAGATACACTTAGATTTGAAGCAATGCTACCATTATACGGTCATGAAATATCACAAGATATTTCACCAGTAGAAGGCGGATTAAACTTCTTCGTAAAACTTGATCAAGAAGCTGACTTTATTGGTAAAGAAGCTCTTAAGAAGATTAAAGAAGAAAAGAAGAGAACACTTGTAGGCTTCGAAATGATTGATAAGCCTATACCAAGAGAAGGCTATGAAATTGAAAAAGATGGCAAGAAGATTGGTTACGTAACAACAGGATATCTTTCTCCAACACTTGGCAAGAAGATAGGTAACGCTCTAATCGATGCATCTTACAAGGAAATGGGTGCTGAATTTGATGTAATTATCAGAGGTAAGGCTCAAAAAGCTAAACAAATTAGCAGAAAATTCTTAAAAGACGTAAAATAATATTATAAAAATATAGGAGGAAATTATTATGGAAATTAAAAAAGGTTTACTTTACACAGAAGATCATGAATGGGTTAAAGTTGATGGAAACATCGCTACTATCGGTTTAGCAGACTATGCTCAACACAACTTAGGTGACATAGTTTACGTTGAACTTCCTGAAATCGATGACGAATTCGAAAAAGGCGACGCAGCAGCTTCAGTCGAATCAGTAAAAGCAGCTTCAGAAGTATTTACAGCAGCTAGCGGAAAGATAGTTGAAGTTAACGAAGAACTTGATGACGAACCAGCTCTAATCAATGAAGGACCTTACGATGCTTGGATATTCAAGATTGAAATGAGTGACACATCTGAATTAGACGACTTAATGGACGACGAAAAATACGCTGAATTCGCTAAGGAGGACTAGTATGTATCCATATCTTAGTCAAACTCCCGAAAATATAAAAGAGATGCTTGACAAGATAGGTGTAAAATCTGAAGAAGATCTTTTTGATTGTATTCCTGAAAGTGTTAGATTTAATGGAGAATTAAATTTACCTAAACACAAATCAGAATTAGAAGTTAGAAAGATTATGAATAATCTTGCAGATATGAACTGCTCAACAGATAAGAAAGTATGTTTCTTAGGAGCAGGAGCATATGATCACTATATTCCTTCAGTAATTGGAGCTATCGCTTCAAGAAGTGAATACTATACTTCATATACACCTTATCAACCAGAAGTATCTCAAGGAACTCTACAAATGATATTTGAGTTCCAAACAATGATGTCTAACTTAGTAGGTCTACCTATAACAAACGCTTCACTATATGATAATTCTAATGGTGTTGTTGAATCAGCTCTTATGTGCTGCAACACAACTCGTAAGAAACAAGTTATAGTATCAAAAGCGCTAAGCCCATCAGCTAGAATGGTTTTAGGCACATATACACACAGCCACAACATCGAAGTTGTTGAAGTAGACATTAAAGATGGCGCTACTGACTTAGACGATTTAAAGAATAAACTTAGTGATGACGCTGCATGTGTAATTATGCAAAGTCCAAACTTCTTCGGCGTTATCGAAGATATGAAGACTGCTTGCGACTTAACACATGAGTTAAAGAAGACTTACTTCATCGCTGACGTTGACACAAACTCATTAGGTATACTTCAAAGACCTGGTGACTATGGTGCAGACATCGTTGTTGGAGAAGCTCAAGCATTTGGTATACCACTATCATATGGTGGACCATACCTAGGATTCATCTCATCAACAGATAAGTTTATGAGAAAATTACCAGGCAGAATCGCTGGTCAAACAGTTGATAAAGACGGCAAGAGATCTTGGGTACTAACATTAACAGCCAGAGAACAACATATTAGAAGAGATAAAGCTACTTCAAACATCTGCTCAAACCAAGGCCTAAACGTACTTTGCGCAACAATTTATATGGCACTTATGGGCAAGAAGGGCTTAAGAGAAGTTTCTGAACAATGCGCTAAGAAAGCTCATTACCTACAAAAAGAAATTTGCAAATCAGGCAAATATAAATTATTGTTTGATAAACCATTCTACAAAGAATTTGTTATCACAAGCGATATAAGCATAGATAAAATCAATGAAGCACTTAATGCTAATGGCTTCATGGACGCATTTAACCTAACTTGGTTCTATGGCGATGATTACAAGAACACATTTATGCTTGCTGTTACTGAAAAGAGAACAAAAGAAGAAATGGATAAATTAGTTGAAGTATTGGAGGGTATTGAATGTTAGATAGATATGATAAAATAATATTTGAAATTTCAAGACCCGGTAGAACTGGATACAATTTACCAGATCTTGATGTAGAAGATGTAAAAGTAGATAGTTTAATTCCTTCTGATTATCTAAATAAAGAAGAATTAGACATGCCTGAGCTATCAGAAGTGGATGTAGTTAGACACTACACAAACCTTTCTATAAAGAACTACGGTCTTGACAATGGCATGTATCCACTAGGATCTTGTACAATGAAGTATAACCCTAAGATTAACGAAGAAATGGTTAACCTAAGCGGTTTTAAAAATCTTCACCCATATCAAGGCGATAAGTGTACTCAAGGTGCATTAAAATTAATGTATGACTTAGCTGAATCATTAGCTGAAATTTCAGGTATGGATGCAGCTACACTTCAACCAGCAGCTGGTGCTCACGGCGAATTAACAGGTGTACTATTAATTAGAGCTTATCACGAAGCAAAGGGAGACATGAACAGAAACAAGATGATAATTCCTGACTCTGCTCACGGTACAAACCCAGCAACATGCTCTATGGGCGGCTTTACTCCTATAGAAATTAAATCTGATGAAAATGGTTTAGTAGATCTTGAAGCACTAGAAGCAGCTATGACAGAAGAAGTAGCTGGTCTAATGCTTACAAACCCTAATACATTAGGTTTATTCGATAAAAACATTGAAAAGATAGCTGAGATAGTTCATAGAAAAGGCGGTCTACTATATTATGACGGAGCTAATATGAACGCTGTTATGGGACACTCAAGACCTGGAGACATGGGCTTTGACGTAGTTCACTTTAACACTCACAAGACTTTCTCAACACCACACGGTGGAGGAGGTCCAGGCGCTGGCCCAGTAGGATGTAAGAAAGAATTAATTCCATTCTTACCTAAGCCAGTTATAGCTAAGAACGGCGATAAGTACTTCCTTGACTATAACAGACCACAAAGTATAGGTAAGGTAAAAGACTTCTACGGACACTTCGGTATCCTTGTAAGAGCCTACACATATATTTTAACAATGGGCTCAGATGGTTTAAGAAAAGCATCAACAAATGCTGTATTAAACGCAAACTATCTACTAAGCCAATTAAAAGAAAATTACAATGTACCATACGATACAATTTGTATGCACGAATTTGTTTTAGGCGGACTTAAGAATGCTGATGCTGGTGTAACAACACTAGATGTTGCTAAGGGGCTAATCGACAGAGGATTCCACCCACCAACAGTATACTTCCCATTAATCGTTCATGAAGCATTAATGATTGAACCAACTGAAACAGAAAGTAAAGAAACATTGGATGCATATGCAGCTGCACTTAACGATATCGCTAATGTAGCTAAAGAAAATCCAGAAGACTTACTAAACGCACCATTAACAACAATGGTATGTAGACCAGATGAAACATTGGCAGCTAGAAAGCCAGTTTTAGTCTACACTAATGAAGAAGAACAATAGTAAGTAATATAATGGGGCACATAAAAGTGCCCCTAATACATAATTATTTTATAGGAAGGTATAAAATGAACGCAAAATTAAAGTCTAATTTATTAATAGTTTTGGGAGCCTTTATGGTTGCTATAGCTGTTTATTTCTTTTTAACTCCAACTAATATGACTATAGGTGGAGCCACAGGTATAGCCATTGTCTTGTCATACTTATTGCACTTGCCAATGAGCTATGTTTTATTTGCAACTAACATAATTTTATTCGCTCTAGGTTTTTTATTCATAGGTAATAAATTTGGTATAAAGACCGTGCTTACATCACTTGGTATTTCATTTATAATATTTATTTTAGAAAAGATTATTCCATTGGATGGACCAATAATTGATGACATGCTCCTACAAATGATTATAGCAGTCATAGTCTCAGCAGTAGGTATGGCCATAATTCTTAATCAATACGCTTCAATTGGCGGAACAGATATATTATCAAAGATCATAAATAAATTCACTGGCCTTGATTTAGGTAAGGGAGTTTTGCTATGTGACTTAGTCATTACACTATTTGTAGGTATAGTATTTGGCCTTGAAATAGGACTATATTCTTTGCTTGGTATTATAATGAATGGATTAATCATTGACTTCACTATAGATGGTTTGAACACATCTAAAAATATTATTATAAACACTGAAGATCCAGAACTTGTTAAAAATTACATCGTTAAGGACCTTAACCACTCAGCTAACCTTTACAAAGCAGTTGGCGCATATACTGGTCAGGAGCACACTGTAATCATGACTGTTTGCTCAAGAAGGGATTACTTGCTTCTTAAGAGATTTATTCAAAAGAACGCACCTAACTCTTTCTTGGTTGTAATGAACGCAAGTGAAGTATATGGATTTAGATGGAGAAATATTTTAGACTTTTAATTAGATATTGGAGGCGCTATGTTTGATTTTGATGAAATAATTGACAGAAGCGGTTTATCATGTGCTAAGTACGAAACATCACGTTTAGCAGGTAATGATGAGACTGTTATACCATTTACAATTGCAGATATGAATTTTGCTACAGCACCTGAGGTTAAAGCTGCTTGCTTAAAGAGAGCTGATAGAGACTTTTACAGCTATACAATACCAGGTGATGATGTATACGAGGCCATAATCAATTGGCAAAAGGATATGCACGAGCTTGATATCAAGAAAGAGTGGATAGTATTTACGCCAGGCACAGTTCCAGGGCTTGATCTTGTAATTAGGTCAATAATTGAAGACGGCGAAAGAATAATTATTCAAACGCCAGTTTATCCACCATTCTTTAATTTCTCTAATTTAAAGAATATGGAGATACTTGAGAATAAACTAATTTTTGAAGATGGCAAATATAAGATTGATTTTGAAGATTTAGAAGAAAAAGCTAAAGAAGCAAAGGCGCTAGTGCTTTGCAATCCACACAACCCAGTTGGCAGAGTGTGGACTAAGCCTGAGCTTGAAAAGATATCTGAAATTGCTTACAAATACAATTTATATATACTAAGCGACGAAATGCACCAAGATTTTACTTTTAATGACAATTTTTATACGCCTATAATGAGAGTGTTCAAAAACTATGAAAAAGTGGTTTCCTTTATGGCGCCATCAAAAACATTTAACATAGCAGGTTTAACTACTTCATATGCTATAATCCCTGATGATGAATTAAGAGCTAAGGTTAATGATGTAGCAAGTAAGTCAATAATGGGTGGGGTAAATCCATTCGGCTTATGCGCTCTAAGTGCTGCCTACAATGACAGCAGAGTCTGGTACAAAGAGATGATAAAGTACTTAGAAGGCAATATAAACTACGTTTCAGAAGAATTATCTAAGATAGATGGAATTAAATTCCAAAAGCCTGAAGGAACTTATTTAATGTGGGTAGATTTATCTGATTTAAATTCTGATCCAAATAAAATGCACGAGATATTCATTAAGAACAAGATATTCTTATCAGATGGAACAACATTTGGCGATAAGTATTCAGTAAGTATAAATCTAGCTTATCCAAGAAAGATGATTGAGTTCTTAGTGGAACGTTTCAAAAAATCTATTGAAGAGATAAAAGCATTAAGTTAATATAAAGAAAAATATAGAGAGCCGAGGCCCTCTATATTTTTTTGTATTCGCTAGCTAAATTGTCTATATATTTAATTACTATGTCTTTAATATTTTCCTCTATAAATGGATTTTTAAGTCCACTAAGCTCTATACTTCTTAAAAAGTCTTCTTTGCTGGCGTTCTCCATAAGCTTAGTCATCTTTTTTAAAGCATTTTCCTTGTCATCTATGAAATTATTATAATAATCAAGGCCACTTAAGGCGCCTAAAGCATAGTTAATTGACAGCATCGGCGTATTAAACAAGGTATGGTAGTTAAGCCACCACATGCCGACATCGAAGACATCTTCTTCTATCTTTAGGAAAGGGAAGTACTCGGAGTGAAGCTTTCTAAATATTTCGTATCTTTCATCTACATCAGTCTTTATGTCTAGGTAGAGACTCTCTTCAAACTCATTTATCAAGCAGTAGAATAGTATGTCGTATAAAACCTTAATTTTATACGCAAGAGCATATTTTTCGGCGTCTTTAGTAAATAATTCATCCGCAAAGCTTAAAATAATGAAGGCAAAGGCGGTTGAGTAAGCGCGAACTATATCGTCCTGCGGATTAGTATACTCAATAAGCTCATTATAAGAGCTTACGTAGTTAATCAAAGTGTAGCTAAGACAAGTGATGAAATTCGAAAAGTCTTTCTCGCTTCCTTTATAATTTGTAAAGATGTATGAGATATCATAGTTATGAAGGTATGAGGCGTAGGTCATATTGACTTTATTAGCTCTCGGTTCTAAGTCTAGACT
>NZ_CAKPYL010000055.1 GCF_934202865.1 uncultured Fenollaria sp.
CTATTTACTTTTACCCTCATTAAGTTTTCTCTTTACAAAGAATAGTCCGACTAGAACTAATAGCGCTAAGACTATGGATAAAGTTCCTTCTTCGACACCAGTCTTTGGTATTCTGTGTTTTTCATGTTCTCTATCTTTTTCTTTTGGCTCGTCATCTTTGTCTTTTGATGGTTCTTCCTCTTCTTCTTTTGGAGGTTCTTCGCTGTTGATAATAGTTATGCCATTATTCATGCTTCCTTCATAAATAACATTAAACTTTCTTTCGCCAATATAGTATCCACCAGATACTTCACCTATTTCTTTAACAGTGTATATGTGTTTAATGCCATTTGCATCTTCTAGATCAAGATCTGTAAAGACGCCACTCCAGCCATTAGCCTCGCTAAGTGTGATGATTTTACCTGTAGCAGCTCCGTCCATATATAATTCAGCTTGAACTGCTTCTGTCTTTCCACTTGTTCTCCATATCTTATTTACGTCAAAGTCAATCTTTTTCTTTGGTGGAGTATTTTCTTTATTTGTAATTACAAATGAATGATTCATATCGCCTTCGTAGATAACGTCGTAGTCACTGCCTGAGATGCTGACTCTGCGCGATGCTTCGCCAACTTCTCTTACGCTATATTCATATTTAACTCCGGCTGCGTCATATGCAAGCAAATCTTCGAAACGTCCGCTCCAGCCATTGGCCTTACTAAGTGTGATCACATTTCCTGTCGCTCTACCGTCTTTATATAGCTCAACTTGAATTGCCTCAACTGGTATTTCATTTGTGACGTCCCAAACTTTTCTAACTCTGATATCTCTTCTTTGAGGCTTCTTTGGAGGTTCTTCTCTATTGATTATAGTGAAGCCACTGTCCATATTGCCTCTGTATATAACTTCGTAGTATTCGCCAGATATTTCTACAGTGTAGAATTTTTCGCCAATTTCTTTAATACTATAATTATAGATGTGTCCGCCATCAGATGCTTTCACTAAGTTCTTAAAGCTGCCGCTCCAGCCATTCGCTTCACTTAAGACTAGAGTATTGCCTGTAGGAACCCCATCTCTATATAATTCTACTTCGATATGGCTAATAGGCTTCATGCCTCTTATCTCCCAAGCTTTTTCTACTGAGATGTCTCTGTATTCTTTCTTTGGTTCTTCTGGTGGGTTGTAGCTGTTTGTGATAGTATAGCCTGTAGTTTCGTTTCCAGAATAGCTTACTTTAAATTCTTTGCCATCGAAAGTGATTTTATTATTTGTTTCGCCTGCTTCTTTTATAGTGTAAGTTATGTTGTTACCGTTTTCATCTTTAACATCAAGATCTTTAAATACGCCTTCCCAATTGTTTTCTGCATTAAGTGTTAATGTTTTTTCTGTTCTTTCATTATCTTTATATAATTCAACTTCTATTTTATCTGCAATAGCTTTTTCGTCAGTTGTAACCCAAACTTTACTTACTTTGATTTCTTTTGTCTCTTTTTCAGGTTCTTCAGGAGTGTTTGTGATAGTATAGCCTTCTTTATCTGAACCTGTTATTTCGCCCTTATATCCCTTAATAGGCTCTTCTTTAACTGTATAAGTTATTGTATTGTTATCATTAACTGTAGGTAAATCTTTAAAAGTATGTTTCCAATTATTATCTTTGCTTAATACAACCGAATCAACTTTATATTCTTTTCCTTCATAATTAGCTATTAAGTTTACGGTAATAGACTCAGGACGAATTTTCTTTTCATCATTATTATCGTCCCATTTCTTTTCTACAGACACTTCAGTAGTAGGAGCCTCTGTCCCAAATTTTATTGTACCATTACTTCCAATACCAGCTCCTCTTGTAGCTGAATAATTATTTTCTATAATTACTTTTCCTAAGGCTTCTGTAAGATCATTGCCTTTGTCGTTTGAATTTAATGCTAATTCAGAATTTGCTGGCAATGTAGCTTCTAGTTCATTATCTGGCAAAGGAATTATTTCAGAGCCTATTACTTTTTTCCAATCGTATGGTGCTCCACCTAACATCCTCTTATCAAGTTTGTATTCCGCTTGTCCACTATGAGACATATAAGACTGACTTGACAATAGATAAACTGTCTTTCCCTTATCATTATTTATTCCAGCGCTAGTTTTGTTACCATATATAGCAACGCCATTATTTACATAAAATTCTGTTTTTGATATAGGGCAACCAGCAAATCCAGCTCCTTCCTTATCAGAATTATTATTTCTTATTATAGCATTTGTTAAATATAGCTCACCGTTTTCACCATAATAATGTGTGCCAGCATAGTCCCATGAAGCAGGGAAGCCATTAACATAAATGCCTCCTCCGCCGAAAGCCTTTTCTGTAATTCCGGTTCCACTCATTTTGTTATTAGTTATTCTGCCAGATGATATATAAGCAATAGATTTACCACTATTAAATAGCCTACATTGTATGAAAATTCCTCCGCCTGAAGCTCCGGCTGTATTGCCATCAATAAGCCCACCTGTCATGTAAAGCTTATTTTGTTTTTCAACTTGTCTTGTTCCTAAACTTATTCCTCCACCAACTTCATCGGCAGAGTTGTTTATAACTTTTGCTTCTCCAGAGAAATTTATCGTGCTTGCTCCGCTAGCAATGATACCCCCCCCCCGCCGAATAAACTGCTCCGCCATAGGCATAATCAATCACTCGTTTAGCTTCATTATTTTGAACGACTCCACCAGAGAAGTTCATTGTAGATCCATATAAATAAATTCCTCCGCCATAAGTAGCTTGATTATCTTCTACAGATCCACCAGTCATGTTTATAGTCGCATTAAACGCGTTTATCGCTCCGCCCTGTGTAGCTGTGTTTTTAATATCCTTTATCTTGTTGTTTTTTAATACAGCGCCGTCTTGTATATTAAGCGTTGCTCCAGTATTAACTCTAATTAAAGATTTTTCAATGCTTTTATTTGAATTAGATCTGCCATCTATAATTATCTTTGATAATGTAGCTGTTTTTCCCTTAGCTACATTAAATAAAAATCCGTTATAATCCTTGCTTCTACAAACTTTAGCATTTGTTCCTTCAAGAGAAACATCTCCCTCAATGTCTGTTTGGCCAGTTACCACTATCTCTACAATAGCTTGATTGCTTTTAGCTATATCTTTTGCTTTTGCAAATGTTTTTACTGCATTTTCTTTTGATAGCCCATCGTTTTGGTCATCTCCAGATTTGCCATTCACATATACAGTATCGCTAGGCTTAATTCCGCCTAAGTCTTCTGTAATATCTAAATTGGTGTCATCTATCTCAGTTGGAGTTACTTCCTTGACATTGCCATCCTTATCCTTTATACTTACATTGCTTACTTTAAATATTTTAACTTGATTAGCATCGCCTGAATAAGTATCTTTAGGAGCCAATCTAGGTACTTGAAGAATCATTTTGCCATCTTCTGACTTCTTAAGATAAAAATCATAATGTAAAAGATATGGTTTAACTAGGCTGTTATCTTCCTTTTTATAATATTGAATCTCAATATCTCCGTATGGCACTTCTATATCTCTAAACTCTATCTTTTCTGACCAAGTATATGCATCTCCATCATAGATCATCTTTTCCTTTATTGTTTCATCAACTCCATCTATATGAAGCTCGTTAATAACTGTAAAATTATTTAATTTCCACTCGTCACTATCAAAAACATTTTGATCATCTCTACTCATCCAATAGTTAGTATATGTTGAAATAATGTAATCATAATCAGTCATTTCATATCTGCTTATATCAAAGCTTAGATAATGTTTTGCGTTAGGATCAACCACTGCTTCATTTACTTTTTCTTCGCTTATTTGTAGTTCTTCTTCAAAATTACTTTCCTTTACTCTTAGTGAATCTTCTTTTTCACCTATTCTTGGTAATTCTAAAACTGTTTTTTCTGCGTTTGTTTCTAGATATAAGTCAAAGTTTTCTCTTTCTTCGTCAAAGCTTGATCCGTCATCCTTTGTATAGTATTTCACTTCTAGATTATTGCTTAGTGTTTCGATGCCATCGAATTTTAAATCTCCAACGAAATCAGCTTTTTCTACTGAATAAGTGATTCTTTTTTCTACAGTTTCTTCAGCTTCGCCTTTTATGTGAAGTGTATAAGTGATATTTAAGTCCTTTACTTCTTCTGCCTTTTCTTCTGCAGAGCCTTCGCCGCCGCCTGATGGCAATACTACTGCTTCTTCGTTTTCTTCTTCATTTGATTCAGCTTCAGCATTTGTTTCTTCTATTGGTTCTGCTTCTTCAGATGAAATTTCTTTAGCTTCTGTTTCTTGACTCAAGTCAACCACTGTGTCATTGTCATTAACTTGATTTGCTTTGCTCTTTTCATCTTGATTTGCATTTGCTTCGCCATTTGCCTCTTTATCAGAAACGCTTTCATCTGTCTTTTCACTTTCGCTTTCAGCCTCATCATGCATTTGATAAATTTCATTCAAAGCGCTCGCATCTCTTTCAAGCTCGAAGCTTAATTTGTACTTTGTTTCTTCTCCTTCCTCAGCGCGCACAAACAAGCTTGGTGTTAGCTGAGTAATCACGATTACCATTAGCAATAAACATGCTAATACTTTTTTACTTACTTTCATTTTTCCCCCTTCTTTCGTTTTAATCGCTAAAATTATCATAGCCAAATTATATACTTGCTATGTTTTAAAACTATTTTGTCATTATATACCTATTCAATACAAATGTCAAGTAATGGCATCACATAAAAATATCATGGCTTTACTATTTATAAAAATTTATGTTATAATACTTAATAGGACGGTGATTTAATGGACACATTACATATTATAGGAAGACTTTTACTCGCAGCACTACTTGGAGCACTGATAGGCATCGAGCGCGAAAAGAAAAACAGGGCGGCCGGCCTTAGGACTCACATCATAGTCTCGCTCGCTTCTTGTTTAATCATGCTCATATCTGTCGATGGCTTTGAAGGTTTCTACGGTGACAAGGGCTGGGACGCGACAAGATTTGCTGGTCAAGCCATCAGCGGTATAGGCTTCTTAGGTGCAGGCACCATACTTCAAAAGAAAGATGTTGTTAAGGGCCTAACGACTGCGGCGACTCTATGGTTATGCGCTGCCAATGGTCTTGCTGTCGGCATAGGCTATTACCAAGGGGCGATTATCGCAACTATCATTTGCCTAATTACTTTAGTTAATTTAAAAGGTATAAATGATTTTCTAAATAAGAGAGAATTAATTAAGTTTTACATGCAATTTGACAGTGAAAACTTTAAAAGCAAAGAATTTAAAGAATTATGCATGAGCGAGGGCATCGAGGTACGCTCACTTGATATACTTGAAGAGGACTTAGAAGATTGTTCTTCAATTGAATGCACTTTGTCTTTTCCTCACAATTACAATATTGATTCTTTTCTTGATATTCTTAAAGAGGACTTATATTTAAGACGTTCAAAAGAAAAAAGCAAATAATCTTCATACAAAAAAGAACTATGGGCACGCTGCTCATAGTTCTCTTCCTATTATATATATAATTTATATACTATTTAATTTTAGCAAGTTTTTTGATCTCGTCAACTTTTTCTAATCTTTCCCAAGGAAGATCAATATCGTCACGACCGAAGTGTCCGTAGTTAGTAATCTTGTGGAAGATTGGTTTTCTTAGGTCATAGTAGTCGATGATGAAGGCTGGGCGAAGGTCAAATACTTTTTCAACTATCTCAAGTATCTTTGTCTCATCGATCTTGCCTGTTCCAAATGTATCTACGTTTATGGATATCGGCTTTGCTATACCTATTGCGTATGAAACTTGAATTTCGCATCTATCGCAAAGGCCTGCTGCGACTAGGTTTTTCGCAACGTGTCTTACTGCGTATGAAGCGGATCTATCTACTTTTGTAGCGTCTTTGCCTGAGAAGGCTCCTCCGCCATGTCTGCAGTAGCCGCCATATGTGTCAACGATAATCTTTCTTCCTGTTAGACCTGTGTCGCCCTTTGGTCCGCCTATAACGAAACGTCCTGTTGGGTTTACGTAAATGATTGTCTCGTCGTCAATTAGTTTTGGATCAACAACTGGTTTTATAACGTGTTCGATGATGTCCTTCTTAATCTTGTCAAGGCTAACGCCGTCCTTATGTTGAGTAGAAACGACTATAGTGTGAACTCTCTTTGGCTTGTCTCCGTCGTATTCGATAGTTACTTGTGTCTTGCCATCTGGTCTTAAGTAGCTTAGTGTGCCGTCCTTACGCACTTCAGCTAGCCTTCTTGCTAGCTTATGTGATAAGTATATGGCTAGTGGCATATAAACTTCAGTCTCATTACAAGCGTAGCCAAACATCATACCTTGGTCGCCTGCACCTATTAAATCATATTTATCTTTTGAGTGCTCTTTAGTCTCAAGCGCCTTGTCAACGCCTAGTGCTATATCCTTAGATTGTTCTTCGATCGATACAAGTACAGCGCAATTTTCTGCATCGAAGCCGAATTTTCCTCTAGTGTAGCCTATGTCGGCTATAACCCTTCTAACTACAGATTGTATATCAACGTAGCAGTTTGTTGTGATTTGTCCTGATACTAAAACGTAACCAGTTGATGCAGTTGTTTCGATCGCGCATCTTGCTTCTGGATCCTTTTCTAGTATATCGTCCAAAATTGCATCTGATATTTGGTCGCAAACCTTGTCGGGATGACCTTCTGTTACCGATTCAGATGTAAATAGTTTTTTATACATAATCTTCCTCCTTAATATATTTTTTCTAATTTAAAGCCGCAAATATATTCTCGCGGCGCATCGTGTAAAATAAAAAAACCTTCATAGCTGAAGGTTCGTTCTTCTCATCTTTCAGCTGCGCTGTAGGATTTGGCACCTTGCTAGCAGGTTGCCGGACTTCATAGGGCCTATTCCCTCCGTCACTCTTTATGAGACTTATTAAGTTCACTAATCATTATATATATAATTTTCGTTTTTGTCAAGCCCTTCGCCTAATTATTTTCTTCCAAGGCAAAACGTTCCCCTACCTTCTTCTTCACATAGATATAAGTAAAGACGTAGACTATGGTAGTCAATAACCAGGACAATGGATATGAGATATACAAAATCCATTGCTCGTGATACTTTTGAAATACACTCATGATCCACAATATTCTAAAGCCGCAAATGCATACGACAGCTATGATCATAGGTGTTAGTGAATAGCCCATCGCGCGTATTACGCCTGAGTAAACGTCCATGATGCCGCAAAGTAAATATGTTGTCGATATGACACCTAGCCTTAGCATCGCAATCTCGATAACTTCTGGGTTTGGTGTATATAATTTTAGTAAGAAATTACCTGCTAAATATGCGCCTATGCCTAGGACTAGGCCCACGACTGACACCATGACGATGGTTGTCTTAAGTATCTCGTCAACTCTGTCAAGCTTTTTCGCACCCATATTTTGCGAGGCAAATGATAGTGAGGCTTGATAGATGGCGTCCATCGCCATAAAGACGAAGCCTTCGATGTTGCCAGCTGCTGTGTTTGCAGCGACTACAAGCTTACCGAAGGAGTTGATTGAGGATTGTATAAGCATATTGGATATACTAAATAGTGCCCCTGTAAAGCCTGATGGCAAACCTATCCTAAGCATTTCGCCAAACTTTTTCCAATCCATCTTTAATTTATCTAGCTTTAAGTTCAAGTAGCCGTCGCTCTTCATCAAGCACAAAACTATTAGCACGGCTGAGAAAGCTTCCGAGATGATGGTAGCAAGAGCAACTCCGTCAACTGTCTTCTTTAAAACTATTACAAAGTATAAATTTAAAACTATGTTCATAACGCCTGAGATGGCTAGGTAGTAAAGCGGCCTCTTTGTGTCGCCTGCTGCTCTAAGTATCGAAGCGCCGAAGTTATATATCATAAAGCCCGGCATACCCATGAAGTAGATCTGCATATAAAGTGTCGCTAGATCAATAACTTCCTCGGGTGTTTGCATCAGTTCAAGCATTGGCCTTGCTGAAAAGTAACCGACCCCTATCATGATAAAGCCGCCAAGTAAACCCGATAGCATCGACGTATGAAGCGTATCTTGCGCGTCCTTGTATGAGCCCTTACCTATCGCCTGACCCATAAGCACGCTCGCACCTATCGATATACCGATGAATAGATTGATGATTAGATTAATCAGTGCACCGGTCGAACCAACTGCGGCAAGTGCAGCGTCCCCTGCGTAACGTCCGACAACTATAACATCGGCGGCGTTAAAGAAGAGCTGCAAAGTGCTCGATAACATCAAGGGTATCGAAAACTTTATTAATTTTGGAAGGAGTTTTCCCTCCGTCATATTAATTTCATAATTCTTTGACATAATTACACCATTCCTTTTATATCAATCAATTTTACTACAATCGAAATAATTTTTCAAGGCTTTTTGCAAAATTAATTACTAAATCCTTTATTTTTTTATCAAAATGTGTTATAGTATATGAATATAATATGGAAGGTGATTTAATGAATAAAAAAGTTTACGTCTCAGGTCATAAGGTGCCTGATACGGATTCAATCGCGAGCGCTATCTCATACGCCTACCTTGTCAATAGTCTTGGCAAATACGATGCAAAAGCAGTTAGGCTCGGCGATTTAAATAAGGAGACAAAATTCGTTTTAAAGCACTTTGGCGTGGACGAGCCAAAGCTATTAACAACTATGAAAATAAAATTAAAGGACGTTGATCTTGATGAGGCAGTGCTTGTAGATGAGGACGCGTCTCTATACGAAGCGATCAACCTACTTCGTGAGAAAAATGCTTATGTACTTATAGTAGTCGATAAGGCTGGCAAGATGAGCGGCATCATCGGTTTGAAAGATATTACAGAAATTTATACAAATATCTTTGATGACACTATTCTTAGTAAGGCTGATACGCCATTTAAAAATGTTGTTG
>NZ_CAKPYL010000056.1 GCF_934202865.1 uncultured Fenollaria sp.
TCGTTATACTCGGCGACAGAGAGGACGCTCAAGAGGACGCGATCAAGAGAAATGTTTCTTGCATGATAGTGACTGGCGGCTTTGACATAAGCGAAAAAATCTTAAATTTGGCTAAGGAAAAAGGCATCAGCATCATATCGACTGAGTACGACTCCTTTATGGCATCAAGGGTGCTTCCTTTAAGCGCGCCCGTATCGTACGCGATGACAAAGGATGGCATCAAGACCTTCCACATACAAGATTTTGTTTCAGACGTCAAAGCCGAGATGAACAAAAACAGATTCCGCTGCTTCCCTGTCCTTGATAATGAAGGGGGTGTCATAAACACAGTCAGCCGTTACCATTTGCTTGACGACAAGAAGAAAAACATCATCCTAGTCGATCACAACGAAAGAACTCAATCCGTCGACGACATCGAAGAGGCTGAAATCCTTGAAATCATCGACCACCACAGAGTTGCCAACGTCGAGACAAAATTGCCACTATACTTCAGGAACGAACCACTAGGCTCGACAGCAACCATAATCACAAAGATGTTTATTGAGAATGGCGTAGTAATTCCAAAGCACATTGCTGGCTTATTAATCTCAGCCATCATCTCAGACACACTTTTACTTAAGTCGCCGACAAGCACAAGGACAGACGCGAAGATGATAGACTTTCTTGCGCCAATAGCTGGCATCGATCCAGACGTCTACGCTATAGAAATGTTTACCGAAGCGGCAAGCATCAAGGACGTAGCGAGCGAAGATCTACTAAAGATGGACGTGAAGTCATTTAACATCGCTAAGAAAAAAATTCGCGTCGCACAAGTCATGACTATGGATATGGATGAAGTGAAAAAGAGAAAAGATGATTTACTAAATCTGATGAAAGAAACGATAGAAAAGAATCAAGAAGATAGCTTCGTACTGATGATAACTGATATACTTAAAGAGTATTCACTAGTTTTAGTGCAAGGCTCATACAAAGAAAATATCGCCGCAGCCTTCGATAAAGAGCTAGCTGATAACGAGTTTACAGTCGATGGTCTTCTTTCAAGAAAGAAGCAAATGATACCTGCTATATCAAAAAAGATAGAGACTTTATAGTCCCTATCTTTTTTTGCTACTTTTCAGTTTTAATATTATCTTATGATTTATTTCATCTATCTTAAGCGGTCCAAATGACCTTGAGTCAGTACTTATAGTCCTATTGTCACCCATTAAAAAGACCTCATCATCAGAAAGCGTCCAGCCATTGTCCCTATCTACCCAAGAAAAATCATTCATATATTTATCTTCAAGATAAGTCTCGTAAAGCCTCTTGCCATTTATCAAAAGTCCTTCTTTTTTAGTCACCTCAAGGTGTTCACCAGGCAGTCCCACCACTCTTTTAATCATATCAACGTCCAAGGCCTCAGACCTTGCTCCGACAATATCGCCTCTTTTGATCTCACTGAATAAAGGCTTTTTAATCGCAAGAAATTTATCCCCGTCATTCGCCACAGGAGCCATGCTATCGCCATTAACGTTCACTATATTTAAAAATAAAAGAGTAAATATATTTATTGCTAATAGCAGAGCGATGATTATAATTGGAAGAGTTTTCTTTTTTTTCATATATAGAAGCCCCCGTTCACACGAAGCACTTCGCCTGTAATGAATTTTGCGTCCTGCGAAGCAAGAAAGACTGCCGCCTTCGCCGCGTCCTCTGCCGTGCCGATGGCCTCAAGCGGCGTTTCATCACGAAGCATATCTATTTCAGCCTCAGAATAAACTTTCATCATATCAGTCGCTATGCAGCCTAAACTTATTGCGTTCACTCTCACGCCCGATGGTGCCGCCTCTTTCGCGACCGCCTTAGTAAAAGCGATGACAGCCCCCTTCGATGCGCTGTAAACAGTCTCCATCGCGGCTCCCGTCTCGCCCCACATGCTCGTTACGTTTATTATGCAGCCCGCCCCCTCATGTATCATCGGCTTTATAAAAGCCTTAGTCATGTTGAAGACGCCCTTCATATTCGTGTTAAATACATAATCGTATTCCTCTTCACTCGTTTCTTGCACAAGCTTAGTCAGAGCCACGCCCGCATTATTAACAAGCACATCAATTTTTTTATATCTTTTAAAAATTTCTTCCTTTAATTTAAGAACTTGATTATAATTAGAAACGTCTGCCCCATAAACAAAGCCGTTCGAATATTTTTTTACTTCATTTAAAATTGCCAGCGCTTCATCACCATGCTCATGGTAATTGATGCAGACATCGTATCCTTTTTTGGCAAACTCAATCGCTATGGCCCTGCCAATGCCTCGAGAAGCGCCACTTACAAGAGCTAACATAATTATACCTCCTCAATACAAATATTATATCACAAACTTGCAATTTTAGCCATCATATGCTAAACTAATCTTGGTGATAAAATGAGAATGAGAAAAAAATGGTGGGCGCTGCCTGAACTTAAAGAGAGCCCCATCTTTAGATATAGACCCATGGAGAACAAGGGCAAATGGCATGAGGACTTCGGTAATAGTAGTCCCATCTACCTAGAGCTCGGCTCGGGCATGGGCAGCTTTATTAATTATTTGAAAAATACTTTTAAGGAGAAAAATTTCGTCGGCATCGATATGGAAGAGGGCTGCCTCGTTTATGCAAAGCGCATGCTTGAGGAAGAGGACACATCGAACGTAAGGCTTGTACTTGCAGACATTAGAAACGTCGATGAGTACTTCCAAGAGAACGAGGTCGAGGAGATTTATATAAACTTCCCTAACCCGTGGCCCAAGAACAAGCAGCACAAAAGAAGGCTCACTTACCCCGATCAACTAAAGATGTATAAAAAAATTCTGAAGCGTGATGGGACGATTAGGCTCAAGACCGATGATCAAGGTCTTTATGAATCGTCACTAAAGTATTTCGAGCGCGAGGGCTTTGAGATAATTTTCAAAACAGATGATTTGGCTGTAGACGAGTTCCAAGACGACTTTATCAGCGAGTACGAGACAAAGTGGCGCTCTCAAGACGTCAAGATCAAGGCAATACTTGTAAGGAATGTGAAATAGATGAAAAAGAAAATTTTATTAACACTTTTTATTATTATGTCAATGACTGTGTTTGTAACGTGTAAGGCGAAAAACGATGCAAATTTGCAAAACAAGGCAAAAGTAAATGATGAGGCAAAGGCAAATGGCGAAGCAAAAATAGATGACGAAGCAAAAGTAAATGACGAGGCAAAAGTAAATGACAAGGCAAAGCCAATAGAGGAGAAAAAATTGCCAGAGAAGACAAAAGAAGAAAAGCTATTAGAAAAGATGTCTCTTGATGAAAAGATTGGCCAGATATTTATCGCGCGCTGCCCCGATAAAGATGCGGCGGCACTAGCTAAGAAGCACCATTTGGGCGGCTATATCTTATTCGGAAGAGATTTTAAAGGCAAAACGAAAGATGCAGTAGTCAAAAATATACAAGAGTGCCAAAATGCTTCGAAGGTAGCTATGTTCATAGCCGTGGACGAAGAAGGCGGCACGGTCAGTCGTGTGAGCACGAATAAAAATTTTAGAAAATATCCATTCGCCTCGCCGCAGTATCTGTATAAGCATGGCGGCATGGAGCGAATTAAGAGTGACGCGAAAGAAAAATCGGATTTGCTAAAAAGCATTGGCATCAATCTTAATTTTGCGCCAGTCGCAGACATTTCCACGAATAAAAATGACTTTATATACAAAAGGAGCTTTGCGAAGAGCCCAGCCGAAACTGCAGAATATGTAAAAAGCGTTGTTGACGTGATGAATGAAGCGCACGTGGGCAGCGTCCTAAAACATTTTCCAGGCTACGGCAATAACAAGGACACCCACACAGACCTTGTTCACGACAAGAGGCCAATGGAAAAATTTAAGAGCGAAGACTTTCTTCCATTCAAGGCAGGGATAGACGCCAAAGCGACTATGGTACTTGTCTCACACAATATAGTCGAGGCAATTGACAAAAATGCACCCGCATCCATATCCCCCGCAGTTCATAAAATTTTAAGAGATGAGCTAGGGTTTGATGGCGTCATCATCACAGACGATTTGGCAATGCAAGGCGTAAAGAAGTTTGTAGGCAAGAAGAATGCCGCAGTGCTTGCGCTTAAGGCAGGCGCCGACATGCTTTGTGGGGCAGACTTCATTAATGACATCGCGGCCGTTAAGGCAGCCGTGGCAAATGGCGAGATTAAAGAAGCGGATATCGACGAACACGTTTTGCGCGTACTAAGAGCAAAAATAAATTTAGGAATAATTCAATAAGCATATGAAAAGCGGACTGAGATGAACTCAGTCCGTATTTTTACGCTAAATATTTTTTCACATCAGGACCCACAGCCACGAAAGAGCCATCGTCCTCGATAAGTATCGGTCTTTTCACAAGCATGCCATTAGTCGATAAAAGTTTGTACTTTTCTTCGTCACTCATATCGCCCAGCTTGTCCTTGAGATTCATGTCCCTATAAACAAGACCCGAAGTGTTGAAGAAACGCTTGATGTCAAGACCTGACGCCTTGTGCCATTTCTTAAGCTCCGCTTTAGTCGGAACATCCTTGTCAATCTCCCTGTAAGAGTATTTGATGCCCTTTTCATCAAGCATCTTCTCAATGCCCTTGCATGTAGTGCATTTTTTGTATCCAATAAGAATCATATAATCAACTCCTTGATTGATATATACCCAAATAGATGTTATCTAAGCGACTTATACTTTTCTAGATTTTTTTTCAGCACTATACTTTATTCTCCTATATCATAGTAGCTTAGACATTAAATGTAATTTACAATAGCTATCTTCAAATATTATTCCTTCATCTATGTAATCGTTTCTCATAAAAAAATCTAAGTTTCCATTAGGAAAAACTCCAAGTTCATCAGATATTACTAAAACTTTTTTATAATTACTTCCTAAATAATTTTCCAACGCCTTAAGTGGGGCAGATTTATAATCATATTCTTTATTTGATAAATACACACATGTGATAAATGCTATATCATCATTCTTTGGAATATCATACGGAACATATTTAGATGGAACAAATTCAGCTCCACCCAATAATTCATTTCGCAAAACATTAATAAAACCATAAATTTCTTCATTCATTGAATTATACATTTCAATTTTACTGTCACATCCTAAGCAATTTTTTCTAGATGTACACTTTGAAGCGACTATATAATTATCTTTTCTTATAGGTTTAATAGTTTCGGATATAATTTTGGTCCCTAATTTAGGAAGAAATGGCTTTTCTTCAGGAATAATACCCACAGCAATTTCTTCCATAAATTTTCTGCTTATAGGTGAGTAATATCTTTTTACATTATTAAGTACAGTTAAAAATGGAAAAAATATTTTATTAATTTTACAGGATTCACTATCATTAGAAATGTCATGCAAGTAAATATCCATTTTATCTTCATATTCGCTCATCAAATTTAAAATTTCTGTAGTTATTGGGCAGATATTCCCCCAATAATAAAAATCTATTTTCATTATTACACCTCAATAAAAACTACTCCTATAAAATAATATCCTCAATTTCAGCCATATCAATAGCTATAGTGCCATTTTCACTTGCAATAAAAAATGTATCCATAGCGTATTCTTCATCATCAAAGTCCTCCGCAAGTGAAATTCCATCGCCCATACCGCTAATGCTTGTGCCGTCCTTAAAAATTACCTTGATATAGTCTGCAAACTCAGCTTTTTTCCAATTAATCATATTAATCACCTCTTGCTAAATATATAACGGTGGCAGAATAAACTTGCACTTATCTTATAGATACTCTTCATCTTCATCAAAATTTAAGCCTAGTTCTACCCACTGTTCCTCATCATACACGCTTTTAATAATACTGAGCGTTTCAAGATATCCAAGCAAAGTCCCATATGATACTTGGTCGTCAAGCTTTCTTATTTCATCAATATTAGCTTTTATGTATTCGATAATTTGTTTTATTTTATCCATAAGTTCATTCCCTATATAATTACTTTTTTATATATTTAGATATTTGTTCATAAGCCATTTTTGTTTCAGGCCCCATATACTTAGATATTTCACTTTCATAAAACTCATCTGCAAGCTCTTCTAAAATTGTAAATTCCAAAACTTCAGAAACATAGATATCGCCAGAAGTCTCCATTGCTTCCATGAATGTAAACATTTTATTGATTAAAGCCTCATCATTGAACCTGATAGCATTAAAAAGAACCGGGTTAAATACTAATGAAAAAACCGTGTGTACTCCAGAATCTTCATCAATATTATCTTTTTCAAGCTCTATTAAATATTGCTTTTTAAACTCATCAATATAATTACTAACCATGAGAATTAAATCATTATAATTCATATCCATTTTTACTCCTTTTTTAATTGTTATATTTATTTTATTTAAATTTTATACAGTCTTCGTTTAATCTATCAACATATATAATAATATTATACCACATCAAAATAAATATAAATTTTAACAAAATAATAGTGCACAATTATAACTTCAGCTAATAATAATTAAAGATTTCAATCCACGCGCCCGTATGGGGCGCGACTATTATGTCTTTATACCTAAGCATAGGCTCGCCACCATTTCAATCCACGCGCCCGTATGGGGCGCGACTATTATGTCTTTATACCTAAGCATAGGCTCGCCACCATTTCAATCCACGCGCCCGTATGGGGCGCGACCCAACAAACAGGAATTTGCCACAAAGTTGCGATTGGAAATTTCAATCCACGCGCCCGTATGGGGCGCGACTGCTGTTTTCTTCATGTTGTCCCAAGTGTTTTTAAAATTTCAATCCACGCGCCCGTATGGGGCGCGACTAAACATGTTGTGTAATGCTATGCCGCCAAATACTATTTCAATCCACGCGCCCGTATGGGGCGCGACAGATGGCAAAGGTATATTGCCCACCAAATGCGGAATTTCAATCCACGCGCCCGTATGGGGCGCGACACGACTTTAGAGCTTATCAAAGAGGTAACACTTATATTTCAATCCACGCGCCCGTATGGGGCGCGACCTGTGAGTACTGGTTATTAAGTAAACCATAGCAATTTCAATCCACGCGCCCATGAGGGGCGCGACATTATCAATTAAAGCATTTGACGCTATGGAAAACAATTTCAATCCACGCGCCCATGAGGGGCGCGACCGCAGCAGGAACTCCTATCCTAGCAGTAGAAAATCATATTTCAATCCACGCGCCCATGAGGGGCGCGACAAACCCTGCACCAACTATGCACACCAAAAAGGAGTTATTTCAATCCACGCGCCCATGAGGGGCGCGACTGTGCTCTTGTCAACATGCTTATAGTTTTTGACATTTCAATCCACGCGCCCATGAGGGGCGCGACCAATAGTGGTGAGATAGGAGCATTTTTAATAGATGGAATTTCAATCCACGCGCCCATGAGGGGCGCGACATATCAGGTAGTATATCTGATTTAATGGAGCGTGCAAATTTCAATCCACGCGCCCATGAGGGGCGCGACAGCCGCAGGATATAACTATAACGAAGTACAAGCAATTTCAATCCACGCGCCCATGAGGGGCGCGACAGTATAAGAAAGGGGCAGAAGATGAAAGATATACCAATTTCAATCCACGCGCCCATGAGGGGCGCGACCGAATGGTTGGCGGCGGATTTTTGCCAACCTATTTATATTTCAATCCACGCGCCCATGAGGGGCGCGACGAAGCAGCCTACGAAGAGATAAAAGACCGAAAAGATTTCAATCCACGCGCCCATGAGGGGCGCGACAGCTAAATGTACTAAAAATTTTTATCATTGTCATACATTTAGTGTTTATATGTGCATAAATTTTATTTTATGCACTTTTTTTGCTTATTTTTAAGCATTTTTTTCTGCGAATCTCCTTGAATTTTTATGTTCATATGAGGTTCGCACTAATTTATTATAAATGGAGGATAGGCCTCTAGGTCTCCTCTGATGGTTCTAGCTAAAAGCATTGCTTGAACATATGGTAACAATCCGACTTCTATTTTTTCTTCTAGGAATGGATGTGTAATTGTATCTTGTAATCTTTTATTCCATATATCCAGATACTTTCTTTTTCCTTCTTCTGTAAATTCATATGAAGCATTATCTTTTGCGATAAAATCTTTCTCTTCGATTTGAGATCTGTTTATTAAGCTTAGGACGAATCTATCTGCCATATATGCTCTCATCTCTTCTGATAGGTCTAGTGCTAATGATTGTCTTCCTAGTCTGTCTTTATGATAAAAACCGACGTATGGATCAAGGCCTACTGTTTCAAGAGCGTTTTGCACAAGCACTCTAAGCATTCCGTATGAGAGTGAAAGCATTGCGTTTACAGGGTCTTTCGGTGGTCTTCTATTTCTATCTGTAAACTTAAAGTATTCTTTGTTGTTTAATATTAGGTAGTCAAAATTTTTAAAGATGTTAAGTTAT
>NZ_CAKPYL010000057.1 GCF_934202865.1 uncultured Fenollaria sp.
GTCTTAGGAGGATGTACCTTTTTACAGATTTCCATAGCTCTAGAGCATCTAGCTGCAAATGGGCATCCTGGTAGTGGTAGCAATAGATCTGGTGGTGTACCGCCTAGTGCTCTTAGTTCAACATCTTTTGCGTGAACCTTTGGTATTGAGTTAAGTAGAGCCCATGTGTATGGGTGTCTAGCGTTGTAGAAGATCTCATCTGTAGTTCCTTCTTCAATGATATCGCCTGCATACATAACTTGAATTCTCTCAGCAAAGTTAGCAACAACGCCAAGGTCATGTGTTACAAGTATGAT
Source organism: uncultured Fenollaria sp. (assembly GCF_934202865.1). Taxonomy (GTDB): domain Bacteria; phylum Bacillota; class Clostridia; order Tissierellales; family Peptoniphilaceae; genus Fenollaria. The sequence goes on from NZ_CAKPYL010000057.1 coordinate 297, forward strand.
GGCTGTATTTAATCTCTTCTTAAGATCTTGAAGTAAATCAAGGATTTGCGCTTGAATTGTTACGTCAAGAGCTGTTGTTGGCTCGTCTGCAAGAAGAAGTTTTGGATTACATGAAAGTGCAATCGCAATCATAACTCTTTGTCTCATACCACCTGATAATTCGTGTGGATAAGATTTAAGTCTGTTCTTTGCTTCTGGTATTTGAACTAGTTCAAGTAAATCAGTAGCAACCTTGTCAGCTTCAGCACCGCTTAAATGTCTGTGTATCTTTAATGCTTCTTTAATTTGGTCACCAATTCTCATTGTTGGGTTTAAAGAAGTCATTGGGTCTTGGAATATCATAGATATATCATTACCTCTAAGGTCTGTTAACTCTTTTGAGTTCATAGCTAGGACATTCTTACCGTTAAATATAATTTGTGATTCTTTTTTAATTTCACTACTATCCTTTGGAAGTAGTCTCATTAGTGATTTTGCTGTAACGCTCTTTCCGCATCCACTTTCACCTACGAAAGCCAATGTTTCACCTGGATAAAGGTGGAAGTCTAAACCTCTAACAGCCTTTACTTCTCCAGCGTAAGTATGGAAAGAAACGTTAAGATTTTTAACATCTAATAGTTTTTCTCTATTTTCCATCATTAGCCTCCTACTTTCTTAGTTTTGGATCAAGTGCGTCTCTAAGTCCATCACCAAGAAGTGTAAAGCATAACATTGTTATAGCTATCATTAGTGATGGGAAGAACATTTGATGTGGTAAATACATGAAAGTAGCTGTCGCTTCAGAACACATAATACCCCATGATGTTGCAGGTGATTGAAGACCTATACCTAAGTATGATAGGAAGGCTTCTGAGAATATAAATCCTGGAACGTCAAATGTTATACCTACAATAAGTATAGGCATTGCGTTTGGTATTAAGTGTTTAGTAATTATCTTCCATGAGCTAACACCAAGTGTTCTAGCCGCAAGAACGTACTCTTGTGCTTTTATTCTTAAAACTTCAGCACGAACCATACGAGCTGTACCTGTCCAACCTGTTATAGTAAGGGCTAAAAGCAAAGTCCATAAGTTTCTTGTTTCAAGTCTGATTTGTAATACGATAACAACTAGCAAATATGGTAGAGATGCTAGAATTTCTAGTATTCTCATAAGAGCCATATCTACAAATCCGCCAAGATAACCTGATACAGCGCCATATAATAAACCAACTATAGTTGATATCAAGGCACCAGCAACACCAACGATAAGTGATGTTCTACCAGCAAAGAAAACTCTTGTGAAAATATCACGGCCGGAGCTGTCTGTACCGAACCAGAATTGTGAATTTGGTGTTATATCTTTTAATTTCGACTGAATTTTTGTAGGACTATAGCTGTTAAAGTATGGTCCAAATATAATTAAAAATATAAGTAATCCTAGCAAAACAAGTGCTAGCATAGCTACTTTATTTTCTTTTAATCTTCTCCATGCATCTTGCCAAAAAGATATTGAAGGTCTAGCAATAAGTTCTGCTTCTTCATCGTTTTTTGGTATCCTTTTGAACATCTCAGGAGTAAGTTTTAAATCTTTTTCTTCCATTTTTACCTCCTGATTAATCTTCTGTAAGTTTGATTCTTGGATCGACTATAACATATAGTACGTCTACAATAAGTGTTGCAACAACAAATAAGAATGCAAAGAATATTGTAGATGAAATAATCATTGGATAGTCTCTGTCTTGGATTGAAGTTACTAGGAAGAAACCTAATCCTGGTATAGAGAATATCTTTTCAATAACGAATGAACCAGCGAAGATACCGCCGATTTGTGGTCCAAGTATAGTTAGTGACGGAATGAAAGCGTTTTTAAATACATGCTTTCTTACTATATTAAACTCACTTACACCCTTTGCTCTTGCAGTTAAGATGTAGTCTGAGTTAATAACTTCTAGTACAGATGATCTCATGTATCTTGCATAAGTAGCTATAGTACCAAAGCTTAGAGCTATAACAGGAAGAACAGCATTCTTAACTGATCCCCAGCCCATAACTGGTAATAATGCTAATTTGTTAGCAAAAACATATTGAAGTAATGTTGCTAAAACGAATGATGGTAGTACTATACCTATGATTGCAAGGAACATTACTAGGTAGTCAGGCCACTTGCCTCTGTTTAGTGCAGCTATGATACCTAGCACCATACCTAAAACAAAGCCTATAACTAAGGCAGTTCCACCAAGAGCACCTGAAATAGGTGCAGTTTTAAAAATTCTGTCAGCTATCTTTACACCTGGATATGTAATTGATTCGCCAAAGTCTCCTTGAGTCATGTTTTTAAGGAACAATCCGTATTGTTCATACAACGGCTTATCCAAACCATACTTCTTTTCAAAGTTAATTCTAACTTGTTCTGGTAAATTCTTTTGTACTCTTGCTGTTAAAGGATCTCCAGGAATAGTATGCATTAGATAAAATGTTGCAGTAGTGATTATAAAAAGAGTGATGAATAAGTAAACAACTCTTTTTACGATATACTTTATCATATTATCCTCCTAATTTCTTCTTATAACCTAAGAAAAGGGGAAAAATCCCCTTTACTTAAATTAAATTTTGTTAAAATTATTTTCTTCCGCTTGTGAATATTCTTGACATACCCATAGTTGAGAAGAAACTATAGTTAGCATTTCTGATATATGATCTTCTGAATACGTTAGCAATTCTGTGAATTACTGGGCTTAGAGCTGCGTCATCATATAGAAGAATCTTTTCTGCATCGTGGAATAATTGAACACGTTTGTCAGCGTCTTGTTCAACTTTAGCTTCGTCTAATAGCTTATCAAATTCTTCGTTCTTGTATCCTGTAGGATAAGCAGCTGTTTGTGAATGACAAGTTTCTAGGAAGTTTGATGGGTCGTTGAAGTCTGCACCCCAAGCTAACCATGCAATATCCCAACCTTTACCAGTTTTAACGACATTGATAAATTGTGACCAGTCTTGGTTATCTACTTCTACTTTGCATCCTAATGCTTCTTCTAGACATTGTTGTACGAATTCTCCAGAAGTTCTTCCTTCTTGAGATGTATCTGAACCCATTAGCTTAATAGTAACGCTTGATGGATCTCCTAAACCTGCTTCCTTAACGCCTTCTTCAAATAAAGCCTTTGGATCTGGATTGTCTTCAGCTAATTTCTTAACCCAACCTTCTCCTAGCTTGTTGAATTCTTTACCTTGGCAAGTTACTGCTGGTGGTACGAAGTCAAATGCAGCTGTTGGAACACCGTTGTAGCAAGAATCGATTAATTCTTGTCTGTCAAGTGCTATAGAGATAGCTTGTCTAACCTTGTTGTTTGAAGTGTTTGAATCTGCGTTGCAGTTAAACATGAAATATGTTGTATCAGGGTTAGCTCTTACTGTGCTGTAGTAGTCAGGGTTATTTAAGAATTCGCCTTTCCACTTAGGATCGCCTACACCTGCGTAGTCGATTTGACCTGCTTTAAGTGCGTTAAAAATAGTGTTTGAGTCTTTGATTATAGATACTTTGTATTTGCTTAATTTTACATTGTCCTTATCCCAATAGTTATCGTTCTTAACATAGTTTTGTTCAGAGTTGATAACCCAGTCTTTTAGAATGAATGGTCCACATTGTGGAGCAGTTTCTGGACTTGTTGAGTAAGTGTCTTGGTATTGTTCAACTAAGTCTTGTCTTTGTGGGAAGAAAATTCTTGTTGTTACAATATCGATAAAGAATGGAACTGGATGTTCTAGAGTGATTTCTAGAGTTTTGTCATCTTTAGCAACTACGCCTACTTCTGAATAATCAGGTTCTTGACCTTCTGCTAATTTAGCAGTGTTAACTTTTTCAGCTCCCTTGATATAGTATGTGTTATTAGCATATGGACATGCAGTTCTTGGATCAATACATCTCTTGATACCATATTCATAGTCTTTTGCAGTTACTGGAGTACCGTCGTTCCATACGTTTCCTTCTCTTATGTGGAATGTATAAGTAAGACCGTCTTCAGAAAGATCCCAGCTTTCAGCTCCAGCTGGTACATATTCTACTGAACCCATTTGTCCTTTAACGTCTTGTATTCTTACAAGTGGTTCAAGAATGTTAAGTAATATACCGTTACCATATGAGTCACTTCCCTTAGCAGGGTCTAGTGTGTTTGGATGAGCTGTATCAAATGTGTTGATATATTGATCAGCATCTGGTTCACCGTCTGTTGGCATTTCAGTTACAGCACCTGTTTCTGCAGGAGCTTCTTCCTTGCCATTGTCTTTTTCGTCAGTTGTTTCAGCTGGTTTTTCAGCATCTGCTGGTTGGTCATCTGGCTTACAACTTGCTAGTACGCTTATAGCCATTACTAATACAAGTAATAAAGCTAAAAACTTTTTGCTTTTCATTTTAATTTCCTCCTTAAAATAAAATTAGTATCTACAATTAATATTATAAGCTTTCTTATTATGAATGTCAAGTTTTTTGAAAGATTATCAATAAATAAGCCTCGATATTGAACAGTAATGTTCACAATATCGAGACCATATAGACATATATATTCTATTTTCTGCTATCGTCTAGCGAGTAAACTGTAGCATGTACTGTTTTACTTGTCTTACTAAAGTATGACATATCTCATCAATATCGATCTCGTCACTCTTCATTGTCATATCAGAAACAAGATCCCACACAGCTATCATGACTTTAGATGCGTTCGAGCTATACATCCTTTCAATGATGTCATAGTTAGTAAAGTTCTTCTTATTAGTATAGTCCTCCACCCTAAGCCTCATATCGCTTGATGAGTTAAGGTAGCTAGCAAGCGTCTTTGTAGTGAAGTCGGAGCTGTAATAAAGAGCGCTCTTCTCAACATCAAGTGGCAAGCTCTTCGAGTTAGGATTGATGTCAAAGGCATCCTGTATAGTTCTTGCTTGAGTAATCTTATTGTCTTTGATAATCTTGTTTATTGTCTTAGAATTGCATCTTATATAATCAGTAAAGACTCTATCCACTACAGAGTTTTCTTTCAAAACTGCAAAGATCTCTTCAATCGGATTCTTCTCTGCGCTGACCGTATCCATGTCCATCGTGTTGGCATCGACTTTGATTGTTGTCTCGTAGTCTTCAATATCGATTAACCTAATATAATCAAAAAGCTTTGCATAATAAGAATACTTTTCATTTATATATTCATAGCCGTCGAAGGCGATAAAATCAAAACTATAAACCAATCGTTTATCAATTTGATTTAAGTCCTTGTCTTGTTCATACGCTTTTATAGCGTAATTAAGTGGTCTTAGCTTTTTGTCGACTTCGAAGTAGTCCTTCTTAGCCCACGCCTCTGAAGATATTTCATTAGCATAAAAAGGAACGTCGCACAAAATTTTTACGCCTAAGCCATTGGCATAATTTTTTAACTTAAGATACTGCCTATACAATAAGAACTGAACGAATTCTTGGAATTTCGCTTCTTCGTCGATTTCTTCATCGATATTATCCTTGTAAATGGCGATATTTATCTCTTCATCAGAAAATTCTTCAAAAACTTTCTTCTTATTATATATAGTCATGAATAAAGCGAAATCTTTTAGCCAATATTGATTTTCATTGATGAAGTCCTGGTAAATGGCCTCTTTCGTGAAGTCTTGGTAAGCTCTTTTATATACAAGGCGCAGTGCTTTTATCTTTTCAGCCTTGATTAGATCTTTGTCGTGCGCTTCGAATTTTTTCTCAGCTTCTTCATCAAGCTTAAATATCTCGGCCGTGCTAAGTAGACCCATGTTGATGAACTCATCTAAATCCGCGTATATAGGGTCAAGGGCGAAGTGAGAAATATTTTTTTCGCTTCTTAATTCTCCGTCCATATACATGATGGGCTCGATATGCCAAATCTTTTGACCTGCTTTATTCAAAAAATCAACCGCCTTCATGGCGTCTTTGAATGTGCCGTGCTTATATTTGCTCTTTAATATACTTATAGGTAAAAGTATGCCTGCTTCTCTAAGTGTATTCAAAAAAATCACCTTCTACTTCATATCGTTAAGTAAATCATCTATCGCCTTTGATGGATCGTAGTAATACTTTGTACTTCTGATGCTGACGAAGTTCCAGCCAACTCTTTCCAAAATATCTCTCTTTTCCATTTGGTCGATGATTGTTTCGTCATCTATATCAAATTCTGATCCTTCTGCTTCTACTATAAATTTTTTATCGTCTTTAATAGCGAGTAAGGCTATGTTATATAGACCTGCTTCGACATTAGTTTTTACTTCAACGCCCCTTGCTTCAAGCTCTTTCTTGATGTCTTCTTCAAATGACGATAGCTCATATCTATTTCTCTTGTCAAAGACCATCTTGTCCTCGGGGTTTATAAAGAACTCAATAAGCGTTCTTCTAATATCGCCTAGCTTTAGGTCCTTCTTGTAATCAAGTGAAGTGGCTAAAACTACTTGGTCCTTGGCCCTTGATACGGCTACGTTGTATTTCTTCTTGTTCACATCATAGGCGCCTTCGTTTAAGACCTTCATCGCTTCGTCCTTATCGTTCGAATCAACTGTCGTTAAGAAGATGATGTCTCTTTCGTCGCCTTGGAAAGCAGCTGGCCTGCCGCATAAGATGTTTAGCCTATCATAATCTTGTAGACTTAGCTTTTCTATAAGAAGCTTATCTATAAACTTGGCTTGATCCTCGCTAGCAAGCGATATAACGCCTATTGTCTTGCCTTCATAATCAGGCTCATCCTTTATCCTTAGGATTTCATCTGCAATGTAATTTGCCTCTGCCTCGTTCACTCTATCTTCATCTCTTGTGCCATCTACCTTAATTAATTTAAGTGCTGGTTGAACCTTTGTAGAAGATGACTCTCTAAGCGGCTTGATTATGCCGTCGTATGAAACGAAGTTCGAGTAAGCAGCTATCATTGGCACGCTTCTGAAGTGTTCCTTAAGCGTCAAGACTGGGAAACTTGTCTTAAGTATGTCATAAAGTGATGAGTTTAAATCATATAGATGGCTGTTGGCCACCTTGTCTTTGATATACATATCTATAAGATTTCTTTGCTTGTCTTGGTCTATGCCGACCGCTTGTGGACTAACTTGCTCATCGTCGCCGACTATGATAGCCTTCTTCGCTAATTGAAGTATAGGTATAGCCGAGATGTCCGCTTGAGATGCTTCGTCTATGATTAGATAGTCAAATTTTTGATTGTAGTCAAGACTTTCAAGTGCCTTGTCAATGGTCATGATCCAAGCAGGAACAGCTCTTTGGCACTTTTTCATAAGCTCTTTTGCCTCTTTCTTTAGGCCAATCGCTTGCTTGCCAGTGCCTTTACCAATCTTCTTCATAGTTAGCTGCCAGCCTTGCAATGCTTGCTTCTTCTCTATATCGTCCTTAATCTTAAGCATAAATGAGTGCCATGCCATGTTCGAAGCGAGTTCTTTCGTTATATCATAAAGCTGCTTCTTGTACCAAGTCATCATCTTTTGGTATTTTTCATAAGGCGTTCTATTTATCTTTGAGATGATGCCGTCAAATTGCTTGTAATACCAATTCTCTTCGATATTTTCAGGTGCGTCCTTAAGCCCATGTATATCAAAGCGGTTATATATAAACTCTTTCCAAGTAGGTGCAACAGCTGCCAATTCATCAAGAAGCTCATTTCTCTTCTTAAGTATCTTAATCTTTTCATAAGTCTTTTTAAGATTTTCAAAACTATCTCTATAGCTGTCGTAGTACTTAGTCTCAATCGCAGTATTCATTAATAAGAGTAAATCAGATTTATTGTCCTCGTCTACTTTTAATTTATCAAGCGTATCATCAAGCTTTGACTTAGCAGGAATATATTTTAAATCATATTCATCAGCGAGCTCAATGTACTTTCTTAAGTCATTTTTAATCAGCTTCATCTCTTTAATAAATGAATCGTGCGGTGAAAGAACTTTATTGTTGACAAAGATACTATTGACGTTGATGCCCTTGTCTTGCATTAGCTTAAATAAGGACTGAAC
>NZ_CAKPYL010000058.1 GCF_934202865.1 uncultured Fenollaria sp.
TTGAAGACACCATTGGCATGAAGAAAGTCGATGTCATGAGAGAAAGACTTCTTAAGATCAATGACGAACTCGATATAAGGTGCATAGACAAGATTTATTCAAAAGAGCTAAACGATGAGATATTTGATAGAGACTACGATTATGTAGTAGACGCCATTGACATGCTGAAAAATAAAATTGAGCTGATTGAGACTTGTATTGAAAAAGATATAAAGATTATCAGCGCCATGGGCTGCGGCAACAAGCTTGATCCAACTAAGATTGAGATATCAACACTTGATAAGACGAGCGTCTGCCCATTAGCAAGAAAATTAAGACAAAAGATAGATAAAAAAGTACAGAAGAAGATAAATGTAGTTTATTCAAAAGAACTACCCATAGAGAAAAAATTAAAGGATGATGGTAAGGTGGTGACAGGGTCGATATCCTTTGTAACAGCTACAGGCGGCTTATTAATTGCGTCTAAGCTTGTTAACGACCTATTAGATGGAAGAAAATGAAAGCATAGGTAGAATTATTAAGATAGAGGCTGGCGAAATGCTCATCTCTATGAAGAGGGACTCGGCTTGCGGCTCGTGCGAATCGTGTGCGGCTGGCTGCGAAGCAAAAGAGCACATAATTAAAGCAAAGCCAAGAGCAAATTACAATGTAGGCGATTTAGTATCTATAAAAGTCGATTCAAGAAAGATGCTTAGAGGGGTAATGATGGTTTATCTAGTACCATTACTAGCATTTTTGATAGGAATTTTTGCTTCAAACTATATTTTTAATAAATTAAGCTTTAAAGTTCCTGATTTTTATAGTATAATAATAGGTGTAGTCCTACTATTAATATCTTTAGTCATAGTTAAGTCATATGATAAAAGATATTCTAACGAGGATAATGATTTATTAATCATAAGTAAGCTAAATTAATTAAATTAAAGGGAGGAAATTAACATGGATTTTGACAATCTAAAAAAGACAGACAAAGAGATTTATGATGTCATTGAAAGGGAACATGACAGACAACAAGATCACTTTGAAATGATAGCATCTGAAAACTACGTTTCAAAAGCTGTTATGGAAGCAATGGGAAGTGAATTAACTAACAAGTACGCTGAAGGATATCCGGGAAAGAGATATTATGGCGGATGCGAAGTAGTTGACATCGCTGAAAACATTGCTAGAGATAGACTTTGTAAATTATTTGGCGCAGAACACGCAAACGTTCAACCACACTCAGGAGCTAATGCCAATATCGGTGTTTACTTCTCTATACTAAAACCTGGCGACAAAGTATTAGGTATGAACCTTAACGAAGGTGGTCACTTAACACACGGTTCACCAGTTAATATCTCAGGAACATATTTTGACTTCGCAGCTTATGGCGTTGACTCAAAGACAGAAGTTATCAATTATGATACAGTTAGAGAAATAGCTCTAAAAGAAAAACCAAAGCTAATAGTAGCTGGTGCAAGTGCTTATCCAAGAATCATCGATTTCAAGAAATTCAGAGAAATAGCTGATGAAGTAGGCGCTATGCTAATGGTAGACATGGCACACATCGCTGGTCTAGTAGCTACAGGCTTCCATCCATCTCCAGTACCTTATGCAGATTTCGTTACAACAACAACTCATAAGACACTAAGAGGACCTAGAGGAGGAGCTATACTTTGTAGAGAAGAAAACGCTAAGAAGCTTGACAAAGCTATCTTCCCAGGAATCCAAGGTGGACCACTAATGCACGTTATAGCTGCAAAAGCAGTTGCATTTGGTGAAGCACTAAAACCAGAATTTAAAGATTATTGCAAGCAAATCTGTGACAATGCTCAAGTACTTGCTAAGGAACTTGATAAATACGGATTTAGATTAATTTCAGGCGGTACAGATAACCACCTAATCTTAATCGATATCAAGAAGAAAGGCTTCACTGGTAAAGAAGCTGAAGCAATGCTTGGTGAAATCGGTATTGCAGTTAACAAAAACACTATACCTAATGAAACTGAATCTCCATTCGTTACAAGCGGTATCAGAATTGGTACTCCAGCTTTAACAACTAGAGGATTCAAAGAAGACGAAATGAGAGAAGTTGCTGAAATCTTCAGAGATACATTTGATACATCAATCGACAGAAAACAAATCAGACAAAGAGTATCAGACATCTGCAAGAGATTCCCAATGTATGAAGGTATATTCTAAAAAACGAATAAATATTATATTAGAAGCGAAAGATATCTTTCGCTTCTTTTTTTTATGCTTGTAAATGGATTGATTGCCATATTGATAGGAGCGTCATTCATAAAATAGAAAAGTCGTTTTACGCTTAAAACGATATAGCTAAATCGATATTAATCTAAATTGTATAAGCAATTCTATATTAATGAGAAAATATATCTCTTAATAGATATTAAAGTGTTGAAAACTGCCTGCCTTTGTGTTATAATAATTAAGATAAGGAGGTGTCTGTATGAATAGAGCTGTAGTTAGTATAGTAGGCAAACCAAACGTTGGTAAATCAACTTTATTTAATAAGATTGTTGGTAGAAGAATATCTATCACTGAAGACACACCTGGTGTAACAAGAGACAGGATATACGCTGAAGCAAGCTGGCAACAACACGTTTTTGACATCATCGACACTGGTGGACTTGATCCTTTCGACGATGACAAGATTATGTCAAACATAAGGAAGCAAGCGAACATCGCTATCGAAGCTTCTGACGTGATACTATTTGTAGTTGATGGCAAGAATCCTGCCACTGCACTTGACCATGAGATTGCAAATATATTAAGAAAATCAAATAAAAAGGTTATTTTAGTCGCAAATAAGACTGAAGGCAAGATAAAAGATGAGTTTTACAGTGTTTATGAACTTGCTTTAGGCGAACCGATATCAATATCGGCTGAACAAGGCCTTGGTATAGGGGACCTTCTTGATGAGATAGTAAAGAATTTCCCTGAAGACAGAGACTTTGAAGAGAAGGAAAATTTATTAAAGGTAGCTTTTATCGGAAAACCAAATGTTGGTAAATCATCTTTAACAAATAGAATCTTAGGCGAAGAAAGAGTTATAGTAACTGACATCGCTGGAACTACAAGGGATGCGATTGACTCATATATCAATATAAAAGGCCAAGAATTCATGTTCATTGACACAGCAGGGCTTAGAAAGAAGTCTAGAGTAGATTCATCTGTTGAAGCATACTCGCAAGTTAGAACGCTTTCAAGTGTTGATAGAGCTGATGTCTGTGTATTTTTGATAGACGCGATTGAAGGCTTTACTGAGCAGGACTCAAAAGTAGTTGGTTACGCTCACAATCAAGGCAAGGCCATAATCATCTGCGTTAACAAATGGGATATAGTAGAAAAAGATTCGAAGACTATGAAAACATTTACTGACAGCCTTAGAAATAATCTGCCGTTCTTATCATATGCGCCAATATTATTTATTTCGGCACTAACTGGTAAGAGGGTAGATGAGCTTATTGACAAGATTATGGAAATAAATGAATCATATAGCCATAGGCTTTCAACTGGTTTATTAAATGACATAATCGCAAACGCGACACTAATCAATCAACCACCATCAGACAAAGGTAAGAGGCTTAAGATACTTTACGCAACACAGTCAGGCATTAGGCCACCAGAGTTTACCATCTTTGTCAATGATAAGGAGCTAACACATTTTTCATATACAAGATTTTTGGAAAACCAAATAAGAAATGTTTATCCTTTCGAGGGAACATCCATAATCATAAACTATAAGAACAGGAGCGAGTAATGAAGGTCGTAATATTATTTCTTCTTTCTTACTTGATCGGCTCGGTCTCAAACTCTTACATCTTAGGCAAAATATTTAGGATGAAGGACATTAGGGACTACGGAAGCAACAATGCTGGCGCTACTAACGCGTTTAGAGTATTGGGAGCAAAGCTTGGTATAATCACGCTGCTCTTAGACGTATTTAAAGGCGCTTTAGCTGTGTATCTATCTAGATACTTTGAAGTAGATTATGCTCAGTACATCGCTTTACTAGGCGCGGTTCTTGGCCACGATTTTCCATTCTACTTAAATTTTAACGCAGGCAAAGGCGTTTCAACAACTGTAGGCGGAATAATTGCCATAGACTATAAGCTTGGAGCAGCGATTGTAGTTTTAATGTTTATTATAGTTTTGATCACAAAATACGTTTCATTAGCGTCTTTACTTATGTTCATAGGCTTCTTTGTATGCACATGGCTTAAGTTTAAAGAGATAAATTTAGCTGTAATTCTTAGCTTTGCAATTGCCGCTCTTGGCATAATAAGGCATGCTAAGAACATTCATAGACTAGCAAAAGGAGAAGAAAATAAATTTTATATATTTAAAAAGTGAGGCAGAGTTTTGAAAATTTCAATTATAGGTGGAGGTAGCTTTGGTTCAGCCCTAGCTATACACCTAGCAAAGAGTCAAGAAGAATTAAGTCTATATATTAGAAATAAGGATTCTTACAATTTAATAAAAGAAACTCGTATGAATAAAAAATATTTGAAAGAAGTTAAAATTCCTGAGAATATAGTTTTGCTTAACGATATAGAAGAAGCGGTTAAAGACGCTTATATCGTTGTACTTGCGGTACCAAGTCAAGAGCTTAGAAATGTTTTAAAGACTATTAAAGCTTATATTAATGAGGATAAGATCTTTGTTAATGTTAGTAAAGGTATTGAGATAGCTACACTTAAGACTATGAGCGAAGTCTTCTATGAATTTAATCCAAAGGGAAGATTTGTATCACTATCTGGTCCATCACATGCAGAGGAAGTTGCTGTCGGCATACCGACAACCATAGTCAGCGCTTCAAAATCTGTATCTGATGCAGAATTAATTCAAGATGTATTTTCAAGCGATAATTTTAGAGTATACGTTAACGATGACCTTTTAGGCGTTGAACTTGCTGGAGCAACTAAAAACATTATTGCTTTAGGAAGTGGTATATGTGAGGGAAGAGGCTATGGTGACAACACTAAGGCAGCTCTTATCACAAGAGGTATACACGAAATAACTAAGCTTGGACTTGCTCTTGGCGCAAAAGCTTCTACGTTCTATGGACTTGCTGGCATTGGTGACTTGGTCGTTACTTGCACTAGTAAGCACTCAAGGAACAAAACTTGTGGCGTATATATAGGCGAAGGCCTTTCGACAGATGGCGCCATTGACAAGGTTGGCATGGTTGTAGAAGGCATAAAGACTACTAAATCGACTTATATGCTAAAGGAAAAATATTCTGTAGAAATGCCTATAGTTGATATGATGTATAAACTTTTATACGAAGACTACCCTCTAGACAGCGTTGTAGCTGAGCTTATGGGTAGACCACTTAAGCACGAGATGGAAAAGTATGAAGATAGATAAGAAGAACGGCAAAGGCTTCTCAAGTTTTTTAGGAGCGCTAGTTGCTTTTATATTTATAATCATAGCTTTTAACACCATAATCACATCCTTCTTTAAAAAGGATATCAAGACTGAGACGCCTGTTGAAGAAGTTTTTTATAACTCGGTTGCGATGAACTCAGCGCTTATTAAGACTGAAGAAGTTTATCAAGCAGGAAGACATTCTTATTTCACAACACAAGCCAAAGAAGGCGAAAAGGTAAAAAGAGGTCTTGAAAACTTAAGCGTAACAAAGAGCGCTAACGATCTTATTGATAAAAAGATTGATGCAATAAATAAAAGGCTAAAGGATCTTGATTATGATACCTCTGGCGAAGAGAGCTTTGACCAAAAGGCTATGAATAAAAAGATTAAGGCTTTACAGATAAGCATAAATCAAAAGAGATACGAAGATCTTTCTCAAATATTAAACAGCAGTGAAGATGAAGAGGATAAATACTACGAAAGTATTAAAAACTACTCCATTGACAAACTTTTAGAGATGAAGGACGAGTTAAACGAAAGCAAGAGAAGTGAGGCTCCAGCCGTAAAAGTGTCGATGTCGGGTATAGTTAGCTACTTTATCGATGGACTTGAAGATAAGTATACGAATGAAAATTTTGATGCCTTATTCGAGAAGGATTTGATTGAAGATAGCAAGAGCTACAGCTTAAACCAAGGCAAGAGCAATGATAACTTCAAGATACTTGATAATTTCTCTATGAATATACTTGCTTTTTCAGACGATAAAAAGCTTGAAGATATCAAGGTTAATGATGTAGTACTGATTGAGTGGGATCTAACAGGAACAAAGACATATGCGAGGGTACTTAAGAAAGAAAAAACTGGAGATACTTATAAATTTCTATTAAACATAAGAGAGAGAATATCCGAGCTTTATAAGGATAGATTTTCTAAGATGGAGATTATTTTTGACGAGTACAAGACATTTAAATTACCAAAAAGCGCCTTAGTTGATAGGGGAAGCGAAAAAGGGGTATATATAAAAGACATAGATAATACTATAAGATACAAAAGAGTGCTCTTAGTTGGCAGCGACCGTGACAACATCTACGTTATGAGGACTGACGATAACGGTCTTATGAAGTATAAGAAACTAAAGTTTAAGAGCATAAAATATTATGACGAAGTTGTGGTATTTCCATCTACTGTAAAGGAGGGCGACATACTATAATGAGTGTAGGAGAAAATTTAATAGATCTTTTAGAGTCTATTGACAAAGAGATTGATCTTGCAGGTAGAAAGAAAGATGAAGTAAAGCTCTTAGCAGTAACAAAAACTGTTGATGTAGAGAGGATCAAAGAGATAAAAGAATTTGGCCTAAAAGAGATTGGCGAGAACAAAGTTCAAGAGATAGAAGAAAAGTATGACGCTTTAAAGGATGACTTTGATTTTCATATGATAGGTAGCCTTCAAAAGAACAAAATTAACAAGCTTCTAGGCAAGATAAAGCTGATTCATTCACTTGACAGCCTAAGCCTCATCGAAGCACTTGACAAGAGGCTAGCAAATAATAATATGGAGCTAGATGGTTTATTGCAAGTAAATATCTCGAAGGAAGAGTCAAAGAGCGGCTTTTATAAGGATGAAGTAGAAAAGGTCCTAGAGCAGATGCACGAGTACAAGAACTTACATATCGTGGGCTTCATGACGATGGCGCCATTCACAGAGGATGAGGCTGTTGTTAGAAACACATTCAGAGGCCTTTACGAGCTAAAGGAAAAGCTGGCGGCAAAGAATTTTGACAATGTTGACTTAAAGTATCTATCCATGGGTATGACACATGATTATAAAATAGCAATACAAGAAGGATCAAATATATTGAGGATTGGCTCAAAGATATTTGGCGAAAGAAATTATTAGGAGGTTTATTATGGCTTTTATGGACAAAGTAAAGTATTTCTTAGGCTTTGGCGATGACGACGAATACGATGAGGAATACTATGACGAAGAAGAGGATGAAGTAGTGGAAGAAGAACCACAAAGAGAATCATCTTTCTTCTCAAAGAAGAAGGAAAAGGAAAATATTGTTCCTATTCAAAGAAAGACTGGAGCAATGATTATCACAGTACAAGAACCACTTGGCTATGACGAAGCACCGCTTATTATCGATGACTTAAGATTAGGCAAGGCAGTTGTTGTTAACTTTGAACAACTAGAAGCAAGTGTAAAGAGACAAATTTTTGACTTTATCAATGGCGGTATCTATGCTATTGACGGAAGCATTCAAAAAGTTACAAGAGACATCTTTGTTTTAGCGCCAAAGAACATTGCTATAGACGGTATCAAAGACGAACTTAAAAACAGAGGCATGTTTCCATTTTAATGAATAAGTCAAAGAATTTAGATCATATAAGTACTGAGAACAAAGAGATTGCAAGAAGGGTTATAGATCTTTGTGAGATAGTGTCAAGGACTAAGTCCACTGAGTGCACAGACTTCTACAACCCTTTTGAAGTGAAAGAACTCACTTCACTTATCAATACTTATGATACTATAAGTTTTAGCCTTATTGGGAATGAAGATTCTGAAAGTAAGGCTATTTTAATTTATCCTGAATACATGGACGAGGTAAATCCGGCTGACTATGTAAGTCTAGTTAAGATAGATAAAAAAGATTATGACATCGCTCACAAAGACGTTTTAGGCTCACTTCTTTCGCTTGGCATCAAGAGGGAGAAGCTCGGCGACATCATTATAAATGACGAAGCTATATACTTTTACATCAGAAACGAGATTTTGGATTACGTTTTACTTAATCTTGAGAAGATAAAAAACTATGGCGTGGAGCTAGAAGTAATTGATTTAGCTACGCCTATAG
>NZ_CAKPYL010000059.1 GCF_934202865.1 uncultured Fenollaria sp.
TCTTCACCAGCAGTTTTAGTAGAGACTCTAACTACAGTATCTCTCTTTGGATAATAGTCCTTTGTAAACTGTTTATTCGAAATTACTTTTCCATCTTTTTTAACAATTTTGTTTGTTACAACTCTATAGCCATCGTATCCTTTTACGTCAACAGCTCTTTCGCCAGCTTTTAGGCTTTGATCTTCTTTCTCAATAGTTTCTGATTTAATTACTTCAACTATCTCTGATTTAAAGCTTATATCGTAATCTTTCTTTGTTTTATCTCCATACACATAAAATGTTACTTTGTTATTTGTAACGCTTGAATCTATATATATAGGAAAGTCATAAGAATTTTGAAATCTTAAGTTTTTAGATCCTTTCCAAACCGCGCAATCTTGTCCTTTTGGTACATAGTTTGCAGCTCTTGAGTGAGGGTATCTTTCAAGTATTTTAACTCCCGCTCTAACAAGTGCGTTATAAAGCGTAGTTGAAGTTTGGCACATGCCTCCTCCTAAACCATTTTCATACTCTCCTCCCTTTAAGACGTGAGCATTTTTATATCCATTTGCTGCTGTTATGTCTCCTATAGCATTATTAAAGTTAAATGATTCTCCAGGAAGCAATAGTTTTTTAGAAACAGAGTTTGATGACACTCTGATGTTTGTCTTTCTTTCGTTTGAGCTAGAGCTTATATCTGTTGTGAATGAGCCTATAAGTCCATTTATTCTTTCAAGATCAGAATGTTTCTTTTCTGGTTCAATAGTTTCTACACTTGCAGTAATTGTATCTGTGCTATTGTTAATAGCATCTAAGATATCGTTTTTAAGTTTTTCTCTATCTAATTTTTTCCCATCTTTACTCTCTGTAGATGTGATCTTACCATTATTCACGCTAAATTCTGCGTTTACTGCTTCTGTGTCAATCTCACTTGCAATTATAGCTACAAAATCATCGACATGTGAGTAATCAATCTCTTTATCTATGGCTATGTTCAATGGATTTTCTTTAAGAGCCTCTAATTTATTATATCTCTCTTCTAGTTCGCCTTCTCTAGCATATTCGTATGCTTCGTTTATGGCCTTATCTACATCCATCTTATGGTCTAGATTTTTTAGCTCAAATGTATAGCTTTTATCTTCTACATTAATATTGATATTTTTGCCTTCTAATTCATCAGCTTTTGCAGCAAGTATCTTGTCCTTTGCTTCTTCTTTAGATAGGCCACCAACGTCTATGCCGTCTATGATAATATTGCTATAAATATTATCTCCTTTAAGAGCTTCTTCCATAGCTTCAATTCTTTTTCCTTCACTATACTTTGTATAGCCAAAGTAACCACCGCCTAAAATCAATATTAGTACTATAAATATTACTAATCCTTTTTTCATTTATCAATTCCCTTTCTGTATAAACAAATTTCACTTAAATTACAAAGCTCACATAGTGGCCTTTGCGCCTTGCACACTCTTCTTCCATGAAAGATTAAGAGGTGATGTGCTAGTGACCAAGTATCCTTCGGTAGCTTTTTCATAAGCGCCTTTTCAGTGTCCAAGACATTGTCTTCTTTAACCAAACCGATTCTGTTTGACACTCTAAAAACATGAGTATCAACAGCTATCCTCTGTTCACCAAAAGCGTTAGCTAAGACAACATTTGCAGTCTTTCTACCGACTCCCGGTAATTCTATTAGCTCTTCAAAGCTGCTTGGCACTTGGCTATCGTATTTATGTACTAGTATCTCGCAAGTCTTTTGTATGTTTTTTGCCTTGTTTCTGAAAAAACCTATGGATTTAACCATCTCTTCTATTTCAGAAAGCGGTCTTTCTATGTAATCTACAGGTTCTGGCATGATTTTAAACATCACATCAGTAACCTTGTTGACTTGCTTATCTGTGGTTTGAGCTGATAATATCGTTGCTATCAAAAGCTCAAATTCATTTCTAAAATGCAGCTCAGGACCTGCGTCAGGATAATCCTGACGCAGTATGTCCAAAACTGTATTTACTTCTTTTTTATTTAATACTTTTCTCATAACTATACATCTCTTTATCTATATTTATAATTTCAACTCTATCGTCATTGTCGATAAAGTTAATAATCTTCTCGATAGTTTTCTCGTTATATTTACTTTCATTTGAAACGAAGGAAAAGCCTAATTCACTTATCTGCCACTTATCATTGTCAGAAGCTTCACAAACAGATACATTAAACCTTGACTTAATCCTTTCAACTATGGATTTAACTACCATGCGTTTATCTTTTAAGCTCAAGGCATCATATATAGTTATGCTGATAAGCATATTTGTAACGAACATTATTGTAAAATGTTCATTTCCTTTCCAACTTTTTCAAATATTCTGCATGCTTCGTCAAGTTGTTCTTTAGTGTGTCCTGCTGTAACCATGCATCTTACTCTGCCTGTTCCTCTTGGAACTGTTGGGAATACTATAGCTGAAACGAATACGCCGTTTTCAAGTAGTTTTCTTGAGAATTCCATAGCTTTTGCTTCTTCGCCAATGATTACTGGAGTGATAGGTGTTTCGCTGTTACCTGTGTTGAATCCAAGTTTGCCTAATTTTTCCTTGAAGTATTTAGCGTTATCCCAAAGTTTATCAGTATATTCGCTGCTTTCCATAAGCATCTTGATAGCTTCTGTTATAGCTCCTACTGATGCTGGTGTTAAGCTTGTTGAGAATAATACTGGTCTTGCTCTATGGATTAACCATTCGTACATAGTTTCTGAGCCAGCTACATAGCCACCTATACAGCCTATAGCCTTTGATAAAGTACCGATTGAGAAGTCAACTCTTCCGTGTAAATTGAAGTGGTCAACAGTACCTCTACCATTTTCACCAAGAACGCCAGATCCGTGAGCGTCGTCAACATATGTCATACATTCATACTTTTCGGCTAAATCGACAATGTCAGGAAGTTTAGCAATGTCTCCATCCATTGAGAATACACCGTCAGTTATAATAAGTACGTTTCTATAGTTCTTTCTCTTTTCTTTTAAAACATCTTCCAAGCTATCCATATCAGAGTGCTTAAATATAGCTCTATCTGCTTTAGAAAGTCTTGATCCGTCGATGATTGAAGCGTGGTTTAACTCATCAGAGATGATTAAATCGCCTTTTTCAGTTACTGCTTGGATAGTACCAGAGTTGCAGTTGAATCCTGATTGATAGATGAAGGCTCTTTCTTCTCTCTTGAATTCTGCTAAAACTTTTTCAAGTTCTTCATGGATATCCATGTTACCAACTATAGTTCTAACAGCTCCTGAACCTGCTCCGTATTTTTCTACCATTTCGATAGAAGCTTTTTTGATTCTAGGGTTATTAGCAAAACCTAAGTAGTTGTTTGAAGATAAGTTAATTACCTTTTTACCATTTAAAATAATTTCAGCATCATCAGGTGAGCTTAGTATAGGTAATTTTCTATAAACTCCTTGATCCTTTAACTCTTGGATTTTGTCTCTTAAAAATCCTAATTCGTGTACATTTGACATAATACCCTTCCTTTCATTAAATAAATCATTCTTATTTATATCTATAATATTTGCATTTCTTTCAAGTATTTTCTTGCCACGCCATAAAGCGGCCATGGCTTTGTACTTTTCTTTAAACTCTCTATTACTTAATTTAAAATCATCTTTATAGACTAGGCCATAGTCATCTAACTCGTGGAACTCTTCATGAAATATTTTTTTTGCGTTTTTATTGTATGGACATACTTCTTGGCAAATGTCGCAGCCATATATGTAAGTCTTTATATTCTTCTTTTCAAAATCGTTTAGCTCACCCTTCTTTTGTGTGATGTATGACAAGCACTTAGACATCTGCATCTTATAGTCACATAGCGCTTCGTTTGGGCAGGCTCTTTCGCAAATATCGCACGAGCCGCAATCAATTTTTAAGCTTTCATCATAATAATCACTCAGCTCACTACTTATTATATACCCAATAAAGATAAAAGAACCTAAGTTTGGATTGATAATACATGTATTTTTGCCTAAAAATCCTAGGCCTGACTTTTGTGCAAGTAGTCTTTCTACTAGTGGACCAGTATCTACAAAGATGTGACTCTCTGATTTTTCAACATTAAAGAGCTCTCTATCGATATTTTTAAGCTTATCCATAAGCACTTTATGATAGTCATAGCCGTACGAAGATCTTGACAGCAAATAAGTTCCATCTTTTTTCATAGCTTTTTTATAATTATAGCTCAGTCCAAAAACTATTATGCTCTTTGCGTTCGGAAAAAGATCCTTTGGATTTAGTCTCTCTTCTTCACTATACTTTGTAAATTCATTTGCTGCCGTGCCAATAGCTTCAAGCCTTTCTGCGTCTGTAATTCTAAAGGCGTCTACGCCATATTTTTTAATTAATTTATCTACTTCGCTGTGCTTGATAATCATTTCAGTAGTTCTAAGCTATCGTCAGTGAATCTTGTAGCTCCTCTATTGTAATTAACAGAAAGAACCAAGCCAATACAAGCAAGACTCGTTAGCTGGAAGGTTCCCGCATAGCTTATGAAAGGTAGCGGTATACCAGTAACTGGAAGTATCCCAAGTATCATGCCTATGTTTTGCACTATATGAAAGAAAAACATTCCTAAAAATCCAGATACCATGGCTGATCCAAAAACATTATCAGAGTTTTTAGCGATGATAATCATTCTTCTTAGCATACTATAGTACAAGAAAATCATTATCGCGCCTCCAACAAAGCCAGTTTCTTCACCTACTATAGCGAAGATTGAGTCGGTGTGCTTCTCTGGAACGTACTTATACATATTTTGTGTGCCTTTGAATAAACCTCTACCAAATAATTTGCCTGAGCCTAGAGCAATCTTACCTTGAATTACCTGTCTTCCTGATCCCATAGCGTCCCTTGTAGGATCCAAAAAGTCATATATTCTGTTCTTTTGATATTGGTTCATCGAAAACCATAAAGCTGGTATTGATAAAACACCTAAGCCTATAGCGTAGATAACGTATCTTATCGATATACCTTGTGAAAATAGCATGATAAAGATAAAAAACACATAAACTATTGCTGTTCCTACGTCTGGTTGTAATAATATTAATACAACTGGTAGAAATGCAAAAGCTAATATCTTAAGTAAAACAAATGGATTATTTAAGTTTTCTATATTCTTCTCTATGTATTTAGCTAGTGAAATTATCAGGCCTACTTTAACAAACTCTGATGGCTGAAATGAAAATCTTGAGCCAATCTCTATCCAGCTCTTGGCATTATTAACAGTCTTACCGAAGATAAGTGTCGCAATCAATAATAAGATGCAGCCAGCGTATATTATTAAGTATAATTTGCCCCAAATGTTGTAGTCAATTAACATTAAAGCAAACATAATAACTATGCCTAATGCTAAAGACAAAAAGTGTGTCTTCATTAGACCGTTTTGCACTGGCTTTGAAAATGATAGTGTAGTTGAATACACCATGATGGTTCCAAAGGCAAGCAGCGCTAGTATTGATAAGACAAGTATTATATCTACTCTAAATTTCGGTTTTTTAATCATATTACTCTCCCTTTGCATACATATTTATTATAAAATAAAGGCAGTTATAAGTCAAGGAGTAAGCGATTATTATTTTAAATATTCTTAATATTCTTAATATTCTTAATATTCTTAATAATCTTATTTCAATAAAATAATTTTTTGCCTTAAGCACAAAACGCGCAAAACGATTTTCTAAATACGTTTTTACAAGAATGATTTTAGGCAAAATAAAAAGCCTTGCTACTCATAACGAGCGGCAAGGCCATATAATTATTAATATTATTCGTTGTCAGCTTCTTCTTTTTCTTCTTTACCTACTACAGGTACGTCAGCTGCTGAAGTTTCTTCTACTTCTTCCTCTTTTTCTTCTCTTGGCATTGCTAATGAACATACAACTTCATCAAGATCTATAAGGACTTCAACATCTTTGTTGTCTCCTACTAGGTCCTTAACTGTGAATGAGTCATCATAATCCATGTTTTGAACGTCAATTGAGAAACTATCAGGAATATTGCTTGGTAATACTAAAACTTCGATATTATCAAGTTGTTGATTTAATACAGATGGTTGCTTTCTGATTTCATCTCTGTTAAGTAATTCAACTGGAACTTCAATCTTAATCTTTTCATCCATGTTAATTCCTTGGAAACCAACATGATAGATTTGATTTTTGAATGGATGTCTTTGAATTTCTTTAATGATAGCTGGTCTTACTGTTCCATCGATATCAAGATCGATAACACTTGTCATACCTGCTTTTTGATATAACATTTGAAATTCTAGATCATCAATAGTGATGTTTTCTGTTTCTTTTCCTTTTTGAAATACTGCTGCTGGTAATTGTTCGTTTTGTCTAATTTTATCAACTTTATTTTTTCCTACAGCTTCACGCTTTTCTGCTTTTAATTTGTATTCAGCCATAATATCCTCCTTAAAATTTATTACTTATTTATTTTCTGATTTGTCTTCAGCTTCACTGTCTTCATTTGTTTCAGCATCTTTGCTGTCATCATTTGTTTCAGCATCTTTGCTGTCATCATTTTTTTCAGTGTCTTTGCTGTCTTCTTTTGTATCAGCATCTTTGTCTTCTTCTTTAGTCTTTACATCGTCATCTTTTATTTCAGGTAAATCCATCTTCTTAACTTCTGCATTTGCTCTAAGATTTTTCATATATTCAATGAATTTTTGACTCTTAAGAGTTTGTTCGATTTCAGTTTTTAAATCTTCTAATTGATCTTTCTTGTCATCAACTTTAACTATGTGATAGCCCATATCGCTCTTAAATACTTTAGAGTATGAACCAATTTCAGTAGCGCTTACTGCGTTTAAAAACTCTTCAGGCATAGTAGATGCTTGTACTTCGCCCATATTACCGCCGTTAGCAGCTGAGTAAGTATC
>NZ_CAKPYL010000060.1 GCF_934202865.1 uncultured Fenollaria sp.
ATGTAAAACTTTATATTGTTCTCTTTTAAATAAAAAAGAATCCTATTAAATTTGACAAGACAAATAG
Source organism: uncultured Fenollaria sp. (assembly GCF_934202865.1). Lineage (GTDB taxonomy): Bacteria > Bacillota > Clostridia > Tissierellales > Peptoniphilaceae > Fenollaria. The sequence goes on from NZ_CAKPYL010000060.1 coordinate 68, forward strand.
TTGAAACGGTTGGAGTATCAAAAAGATCTCCACCGTGAACTATAAAATTGACCTTGTTTTCTACTGCAAAGTGAGCAGCCTCGTCAATCTTATTAATTACCGTTTCAAAATAATTATCAAGTCTATTTATAGGATTTTTTTCTTTTATATGTGTATCAGTTATAAATACAAATTTCATTATATCAACTTTATTCTTCTGTGTTTTCTGCTTCTTCTGCAGCTACTTCGTCTTCTCTCTTACTTGCTTCTCTAACCTTTTGTTCTATCTCTTCCATAAGCTCTGGTTGTTCTTTGAATAATTGTTTAACATTTTCTCTTCCTTGGCCAAGTTTTTCGCCATTGTATGAGAACCATGCGCCAGCTTTTTCAACTATGCCTCTATCAACGGCTACGTCTAGGATGTCGCCTTCCCTAGAGATACCTGTTCCGTACATTATATCAAATTCAACTACCTTAAATGGAGGAGCAACTTTGTTCTTAACAACTTTTACACGGACTCTGTTACCAACGATAACGTCTTCTTTTTTGCCTGCAGCTGTCTCTTCTTTTTGCTTGATTACATCAAACTTTCTTATATCAAGTCTAACTGATGAATAGAACTTCAATGCCTTACCACCAGTAGTTGTTTCAGGGCTACCGAACATGATACCAATCTTTTCTCTTAATTGGTTAATGAATATTACTGTTGAATTTGTTTTTGATATAACACCAGAAAGCTTTCTCATAGCTTGTGACATAAGTCTTGCTTGTAGACCTATAGTCGCGTCACCCATAGCTCCTTCGATTTCAGTCTTAGGTACAAGAGCTGCAACTGAGTCAACAACAACTAAATCAACAGCGCCGCTCCTAACAAGTGCTTCTGCAATGTCAAGGCCTTGTTCACCATTGTCTGGTTGAGACACTATAAGCTTGTCGATGTCAACGCCCAAATTTCTTGCATATTGAGGATCCAAAGCGTGTTCTGCGTCTATGAAAGCAGCTGTGCCGCCTTTCTTTTGACATTCAGCAATTACGTGTAGCGTTAAAGTAGTCTTACCACTTGATTCTGGTCCGTAGATCTCGATGATTCTTCCCTTTGGAATACCGCCAATACCTAAAGCCATGTCAAGTGACAAGCAGCCAGTTGGGATGCTTTCAATATTAAGCTTAGCATGGTCGCCAAGTCTCATTATTGAGCCTTTACCAAAATCTTTCTCAATCTTTTTCAAAGCTTCATCAAGAGCTTTTTCTTTTTCGTTCATGTCCATTTTTTCACCTCTATTATTTACTTATTATTTCTAATATTAAATCGATTAAATCTTTCTTCGCTTCTTCTATTATATCACATCTTGAGCCGCTATAAATCTTTTTATGTAAATATTGATGATTTTTATAGCTTAGTCCATAGTAAACGAGTCCAACTGGGATACCGTCATATGATGTTGGTCCAGCGCTTCCTGTTATAGCGTAGACTATATCCGTATCAAAAAGCTCCTTTGCCCCGTCTAGCATGGCAGATAGCACTGCGATGGATACTGGTGTGTACTTATCAATCAATTCGCTACTCACTTTAAGCGTATTTATTTTAACTGATGGTTGATACGAAACTAATGTTCCGCGAAAGACATCAGATGCACCCGATACCTTAACTAGCTCACTCGATATAAGTCCGCCTGTTATTGACTCGGCGCCTGAAATGCTTAAATTATTTTCTTTTAGTATTTCAATAATCTTATTGCATTGTTCCATTGAATACTTCCTTATTTTTATATAAATAGTTTATCATCGATAAAACTGTTAGCGCTACGGAAATGTATAATAAAACTTTTCCTATGATATACATATTTCTATTTATCAAAATAATTGTTAAAAAGAAAAATATTACTGAGAAAAATTGTGTTGTCGTCTTAAGCTTACCGAAGATGTCGGCTGCTATGGATATATTTTTCTTCGCAGCAAGCATCCTAAAGCCTGAGATAAGTAATTCTCTAAACAAAACGACTATGACTACCCATGGCTCAACAAAGCCCCTCTCTATAAACATGATGAAGGCGCTTAGTACAAGGATCTTGTCTGCTATGGGGTCTATGAACTTACCAAAATCGGTAATCATATCGTACTTTCTGGCTATATGTCCATCAAGAAAGTCACTAAATGAGCCTAGTAAGAATATCGCAAGACTTGATATGCCGCTTTGATCATAATAACAGCTTATTACAAAAAATGGTAATAAGAATACCCTAAACATTGTAATTTTATTTGCTAGGTTCATAAATTTCACCTCTTAAGTCATAGTCAAGTGCTTCTGTAATCTTGACATCTACAAAACTACCAGGGCTTAGCTCCTTATCGCTTGTTAAGTAAATTACTCCATCGACATCTGGTGCATCCATAAAGCTTCTTAAAGTGTATTCGCCAGCTTCACCGTCTTCAACTAAGCACTTCATAACAGTTCCGACTCTCTTCTCAAGACTCTCTCTTGAAATATCCATTTGCGCGTCCATAATTTTGTCTCTTCTACTTCTCTTAGTCTTCTCATCAAGCTTCTCATTGAAGGAGTAGCTTCTTGTGCCCTCTTCATCGCTATATTCAAAGACGCCGAGCTTATCGAATTTTTCTTTCTTAATAAAATCGACTAACTCTTCGAAATCCTCTTCTCTTTCGCCTGGGAAGCCGACTATGAATGTAGTTCTTAAAACTAAGTCGTCAATATTAGTCCTTAATTTTGTGATTAGTTCATGTATTTCATCTTTATTGATGTGTCTATTCATCATCTTAAGAACGTGGTCTGATGCGTGTTGAAGAGGTATGTCCATGTACTTAAGTATCCTATCTGATGAGTTAAATGTGTCAATCAGTTCATCTGTGATATTATCTGGATATAGATACATAATTCTGATCCAAGGCATCTTAGTCCTTTCAAGTATTGCTTTTAAAAGCATATCTAAAGATGGCCTTGAGTATATGTCCATGCCGTAATCTGTTGTATTTTGTGCGATAAGAATGACTTCTCTCGTGCCAAGCTTATATAGATGATTAATCTCATTAACTATGTCATCAATGGACCTCGATCTAAGTCTGCCTCTAAGCTTTGGTATTATGCAGTAAGAGCAGTTATTGTTACAGCCCTCAGCAATCTTAACGTATTCAGTGATGTCCGCCGCATCTTTCTCTATATATTCAATATCCGCGTTGATATTATCGATGTAAACATCGTCTTTATTATTCTCTTCGTATTCTTTAATTATTTCAGAAATATTTTGAAAATTACCTGTACCAACTATGATATCTATCTCAGGTATCTCTTCTTTTAGCTCTTTTGAGTATCTTTGAGCAAGGCAGCCGCTAACTATAATCTTAGCACCTTCCTTTTTTTGATTAATCATATCAAAGATAGCATCTATCGACTCTTCTTTCGCTGCGTTTATAAAAGAACAAGTGTTTATGATTATATAATCAGCTTCATTTGGATTATTTATTATACTGTAGTCACTATTCTTTAATTTATATGCCATAGTCTCTGAGTCTACATCGTTTTTTGAGCAGCCCATAGTAAGTATAAATACTTTATTCAAGTCCGTCACCGCTTTCACCGTATAAATTTTCTAAGTCTTCTTCTTCAATCAGTACTTTTCTTGGCTTAGATCCATCGTAGCCACTCACAACGCCCATCTCTTCCATTTGATCGACGATTCTCGCTGCACGTGAGTAGCCTATCTTAAGCTTTCTTTGTAAGTATGATATAGATGCTTGTCCATCTGCTACAACTAGCTTAACTGCCTCATCATATAGGTCGTCCTTGTCATCTTGCATTGTTTGACTAGTATTATTTGTTGTGATGGATTCAACCGCTTCTTGATTATAATTTGCTTCACCTTGATTTCTGATGAAGTCGCAAACGCTCTTAACCTCTTTATCGCTGACAAAGGCGCCTTGAACTCTGATTGGCTTTGATAGATTCGATGGGTAATAAAGCATATCGCCCTTGCCTAATAGCTTTTCTGCGCCGCTCATGTCAAGTATAGTTCTTGAGTCTATTTGCGAAGAAACTTGGAAGGAAATTCTCGAAGGAATGTTAGCCTTGATAGTTCCTGTAATAACATCGACCGATGGTCTTTGTGTCGCTACAATTAAGTGCATGCCCGCTGCTCTCGCCATTTGAGCAAGTCTACAGATGGCGTCTTCGACCTCTGTTGCAGCAACCATCATTAAATCAGCAAGCTCGTCTATGATAATGACTATCTGAGGCATCTTTTCTGTGATAGTATCAAGCTCGTTATAGCTTTGCATGTCCTTAACATTGTTCTTCGCGAACAATTGATATCTTCTCTCCATCTCTTGAACTGCCCAATTTAGTGAGAATTGCGCCTTTTTAGCGTTTGTCACTACCGGTATCAATAGATGAGGAATATTATTATAAACGTTTAATTCAACTACTTTCGGGTCAATCATAATCAATTTAACTTCGTCAGGTCTTGCCTTATAAAGTATACTCATGATTATGGTGTTGATACAAACACTCTTACCTGAACCTGTTGCCCCTGCTATAAGTAAGTGAGGCATATTGGCAATGGAACTGATGATGGTATTACCTGTAACATCTTTTCCAAGAGCAAGCGGCAATTTTGACTTAAGATTTCTAAATTCATCGCTATCCAAAATTTCTTTTAAAAGAAGTGTATCCTTATGTTTGTTAGGCACTTCTATACCTACTGCGCTCTTGCCTGGTATTGGCGCAAGTATCCTTATATCAGTTGTTGCTAGTGCTAGAGCTAAGTTGTCTGATAGGCTTAGTATCTTACTTACCTTTACTCCAGCAGCTAGACTTATCTCATATGAGGTAATAGTCGGACCGCTGTTAACGCCAATAACCTTGGCATCGACGCCAAAGTTATTAAGTGTATCTTGAATAATTTTGATATTATCCTTAATCTCTCTGCCCTTTGAATTACTGTTTGTCACTTCTACTTCTTTTAGAAGATTTAGTGATGGGAATTCGTAATGAATTATATCTTCATTATGAATTTCTTTTTCTATATCAATTTCTCCACCCGTATCTTCTGTCTTTTCACTTTCTTTTTTACTAGGCTTAGCTTTTTTCTCAGGTTTTTTATCCTCATTTGCTTTTTTATGTTCACTTGGCTTATCAATTCTGTCAGTATTATTCGCCCTTGATGAGTCATTAATATTTATATCAATAAAGTCATCATCAAGGCCTTCAATCTTAATATCGTTATGATTTGAAGTATTATTATTAACATTGTCTATAGCTTTTACTTCATCTTCGTCATTAAATATGTCATCAGAAGACATTATCTTTCTATTCTTCTTCTCTTCTCTCTTTACTTTTATCTTTTCTATGCTATTTTCAACGCCATCTTGAAGCTTATTCATAGTATTATCTGTTGTTTTAACTATATCAGCTCTGTTGATGCTAGTTAAGCTATATATGTTAATTATGTTGATAATAACTAGAACTATAACTGTTCCAACGCCGCCAAAAAGCCTGTAGAACAAGTAACCAACTACTCCGCCTATAAGCCCGCCTGAGTTTAATTCACTTGCTAGCTCTGTCGCTTGAGATACGTGCGAAGAGAATGAGCTCATCACTACTGTCGATGAGTCGAATATAACTAAAAGGCTTAGGAAGACTATGCTTAAAGATATGATCAATTTGCTAGCATATTTCCTTGACTTTGGAATTAATAATACCAAAGATATTGCCAATAAGTAGAATAAAAATATATTGTATCCAATAGAAAAAAGGTAGACAAGACTGCTCTTTATCCATCTGCCAAAAACACCTGTTGCATCACTATTTGCAAAAATTAGCAAAAATATGGACGCAAAAAGTATTATAAGACCAGATATCAATAAAGATTCGTTCTTATCTACCTTTTTATTTGTTTTACTCTTAGTTCTTTTGTTTGTTCTTTTATTTGTAGTTCTCATACGATCCCTTCGCTTATATATATTTTATATAAAATTTAATACTATACAAATAATACCTAGTACAACTAAGTAATATGAAAATACATGGAATTTTTTCTTTTTAATAAGCACTTTTATTAATCTGATAGCTAAAACACCAGTTATGAAGCTCACTATAAGTCCAACAATCGCATTGACGTCGAAGCTTACTGCTGAACCTTCTTTAAATACATCTTTTAAGCCTAGTATAAAGCCGCCAAGCATGGCAGGTATCGCTAGTAGAAAAGAAAAATCTACTGCATCCTTCTTATTTATTCCCAATATGTGAGAGATAAATATAGTTGAGCCTGATCTTGATATGCCTGGTAGTGCTGCAACACCTTGAACAGCACCTATAGTAAGTACTTTAGCTGCCCCAGCATCTGTTATCCTCATAGTATTTTTGCCATGAATATTGATATCGATGAAGTATATCATAAAGGCTGTTATAATAAAGCATAGGCCTATGATTAATGAAGACATATATAATTGATTCAAATACTTCTCTATAAACAAAGCGATGATAACTGTAGGTATAGTCGCTAATATGATGTATAGAGCTAGCTTTTGATAATGGTTTAGCTCGATCTTTTCTCTTTTTATTAAAGAGCCAAGCATTTTGAAAAACTCCACGATCATGTTTATAACTTGTTTATGATAAACAAGCAAAATAGAAAGCAATGTTCCGAAGTGTAAAACTTGCGAGAAAAATACATTACCTTCCTTTACATTGAATAATATTTGTAGTATGGCCAAGTGGCCTGATGAGCTTATTGGTAAAAACTCTGTTATGC
>NZ_CAKPYL010000061.1 GCF_934202865.1 uncultured Fenollaria sp.
CTGACGAAGACTATTTAAAGAGAATAATAAAATCTTTTAGATAATTATGACAAAAATTTAACAATTATTATTTGCAAGTAAAAAATTATTAATTGCATAATTATTAAAAATATATCAATATTTATTGCATATATGACATATTTTGAAAACTAAGATTAGTTTTATTCATTGCTTATATTTACACATGAAAAATCAATTTTTGCTCTTTAAAATTATCAATACATGTGGTAAAATGAGTATATAATTCAAATAGGAGGAGTACTATGAAAGAAAAAAATGGTAAGACAATCGTCCTAGGGGTAATCGGATCAGATTGTCACGCAGTTGGCTTAACTATATTGGACCATGCTTTTACAAATGCTGGCTTCAATGTAGTTAACATAGGTGTTTTATCACCTCAAGAAGACTTCATCAACGCAGCAGTTGAAACTAACGCTGACCTTATATGTGTATCATCATTATATGGTCAAGGAGAAATTGACTGTAAGGGAATGAGAGAAGCATGCGATGAAGCAGGTCTAAAAGACATTCCACTATATGTTGGTGGCAACATCGTTGTTGGTAAACAAAAGTGGGAAGAAGTTGAACCTAGATTTAAAGCTATGGGCTTTAACAGGGTTTATCCACCAGGAACAAGTCCTGACGTAACAATTGCAGACATGAAAAAAGACTTGGGAATTGATTAGATGAAAGCATATCTTTTTATTGATTTTGGAAGCACATTTACAAAATTAACTCTAATAGATATCGAAAAAGAAGAAATTATTGCAACAGCAAAGAGCTACACAACTGTTGAAACAGATGTAGCGAACGGATATCACAAAGCTTATAATGATCTTATGTCAAAAGTAGATGGCGATATAGACATAGTTAAGAAGCTTGCGTGCTCTTCAGCAGCTGGCGGCTTAAAAATAGCAGCCATAGGCCTAGTGCCTGATCTTACTGCAGAAGCAGCTAAGAGAGCAGCCTTAGGAGCAGGAGCTAGAGTTATTAAGACATATTCATACAAGATGAACAATCATGAGATAGAAGAGCTTAGAGATTCAAATGCTGATATGATTCTTCTAGCAGGTGGAACTGACGGAGGCAACACTGAAGTAATTTTGCATAACGCTCAATTGATTGCTGACTTTGGTATTACAAAGCCAGTTGTTGTTGCGGGTAACAAGAGCAGCTACGATGATATTGAAAAAGTATTTAAAGATAAGATTGAGTACAGACTTACTGAAAATGTTATGCCTAAACTAAATGAAATCAATGTTAATCCTGCAAGAGAAACAATCAGAGACATATTTATGGAAAGAATCACAAAAGCTAAAGGCATGACTCATATAGAAGATGATATCTCAGGCATACTAATGCCTACACCACAAGCTGATTTAAAGGCAGCCGAAGCACTTAGCTTAGGAACACCTGATGAAGATGGCGTTGGTGACTTAGTCGTAGTTGATATAGGTGGAGCAACAACAGATATTCACTCAATAGCTGATGGTGCACCTTCTAAACCTGGAGTAATTTACAGAGGTTTGGAAGAACCTATTTCAAAGAGAACTGTTGAAGGCGACTTAGGTATGAGATACTCAGCCGAAAGTATATATGAAGCGGCTGGAATGAGAATGATTAAGAAGTACTTAGATATCAGTGATTATGATGTAGAAGAAGAATTCAAAAGAAGATACGATCACACTGATTTAGTTTTCACCGATGAGAAAGAAATTAAATTCGATGAAATGATGGCAAAGATTTGTGTAGATATATCAATGAAAAGACATTGCGGCTATGTAGAAGCTGTTTATTCACCTCTAGGAACAATGTATCAACAGATAGGTAAGGACTTAACCGAGCTTAACCTTATGATAGGTACTGGAGGTATACTGGTAAATTCAGAACACCCAGAAGAAATACTAAAAGCTGGTCTTTATGATAATGAAGACTTAAACTCATTAAAGCCAAGATATCCTGAATTTTCAGTAGATAAAAATTATATTCTATCTGCTATGGGTTTACTAACAATGGTCGATAAGAACATGGCAGTTAGAATGATGAAGAAATATATAGTTATATAGGGGGAAGCTATGAAAGTAGAAAATAAAAGATGGACTGATGAAGAATTTTTCGCTGAGCGTGAGAAAGTTCTTAAACAATGGCCCACAGGAGCTGAAGTTGATTCGCAAGAAGCAATTGACTTTTTAAAGAAAATTCCTGAAGAAAAGAACTTTGCTGATGTAATGGCAAAGGCAAAAAGAGAGGGTAAAACATTAGCACAACCAAGAGCTGGTGTTGCACTTATTGATAAGCACATCGAACTATTAACATTCTTAACAGAACAAGGTGGAGCAGACTTACTTCCATCAACAATTGACTCATATACAAGACAAAATAGATACGATGAATGTGAGGTAGGTATAAAAGAATCATTAAAGGCAGGAAGATCTTTATTGAATGGCTTCCCAGCTGTTAACCACGGCGTTAAAGGCTGTAGAATGGTTTATGATGCAGTTTCAAAACCACTTCAAGCAAGACACGGTACACCAGACTCAAGACTACTTGCTGAAATAATTCACGCAGGTGGATTTACATCAAACGAGGGCGGTGCTATAAGTTATAACGTTCCTTATGCAAAATCAGTACCGATAGATAGATGCTTACATGATTGGCAATACTGCGACAGATTAGTTGGTTTCTACGAAGAAAATGGAGTTCATATAAACAGAGAACCATTTGGACCATTAACTGGTACACTTTGTCCACCATCAACATCAAACGCTGTTGCTATAGTTGAAGCACTACTTGCAGCTGAACAAGGCGTAAAGAACATTACAGTTGGTTATGGTCAATGCGGTAACTTAATTCAAGACGTTGCAGCAATCAGATCACTTGAAGAACAAGTAAATGAATACTTAAAGAAATATGGCTATAATGAAGTTTTAATAACTACAGTATTCCACCAATGGATGGGTGGTTTCCCTCAAGATGAAGCTAAGGCATTTGGCGTTATTTCTTGGGGTGCAGCAACTGGTTCATTAGCTGGAGCTACAAAGGTTATTGTTAAGACACCTCACGAAGCTATAGGTATCCCTACTAAGGAAGCAAACGCTGAAGGTATTAGAGCTACTAAGATGGTTCTAAATATGACTGAAGGACAATTGCTTCCAGAAGGTAAAGAACTAAGAGCTGAAATCGACTTAATTAAAGCTGAAACAAGATGTATAATTGAAAAATTATTTGAATTAGGTAAGGGTGACTTAGCAGTTGGTACTGTTGAAGGCTTTGCTCAAGGCGTTATGGACGTACCATTCGCTCCATCTAAGTATAATGCAGGTAAGATGATGCCAGCAAGAGATAATAACGGTGCTGTTAGATACTTATTTACAGGTAATTTACCATTCACAAAAGATATACTAGATATAAACAGAGAAAAACTTGAAGAAAGAGCAAAATTTGAAGGACGTCCAGTAAGCTTCGATATGACAACTGATGATATATTTGCAGTTGGCTTCGGTAAATTAATCGGTAGACCAAAAAATAATTAATATATAAAAAGGAGACTTGATTATGAAAATTAAAAAAGTTATCTGCTCAGCAGGTAAAACAGGTTTTTACTTTGATGACCAAAAGGCTATCAAATTAGGAGCAAAACACGATGGTATGTTCTACTTAGGAGATCCAGTTACTCCAGGATTTAAAGCTATAAGACAATCAGGAGAATCAATCTCAGTTATGTTTGTTCTTGAAGACGGACAAGTTGCTCACGGTGACTGCGCAGCTGTTCAATACTCAGGAGCAGGTGGAAGAGACCCACTTTTCTTAGCTGAAGATTTTATTGAATTTATCAATAAAAACATTGCACCTAAACTAGAAGGTAGAGAAATAACTACATTCAAGGAAATGGCTGAAGAATTCGACCACATGCAAGTAGATGGCAAGAGACTTCATACAGCAATCAGATATGGTATCACTCAAGCTATACTTGATGCAGTTGCTAAGACTAACAAAGTAACTATGGCTGAAGTAGTTAAGAAAGAATACAACACTGGCGTTGAAATCAAGAGAGTACCTATCTTTGCTCAATCAGGTGACGACAGATACCTAAACGCTGATAAGATGATTATAAAAGAAGCTGACGTATTACCACACGGTCTATTCAACAACGTTGAAGAAAAAACTGGTAAGAACGGTGAACTTTTAAGAGACTATGTTGTTTGGTTAAGAAACAGAATTATTGAACACAGACACAATGAATCATATAGCCCAATCTTCCACATCGACGTATATGGAACTATAGGCGATGCATTTAATAACGACGTTGATAAGATGGCTGAATACTTAAAGACTCTAGAAGAAGCAGCAAAACCATTCAAGCTTAGAATAGAAGGACCTATGGATATGGGTGAAAGAACTAGACAAATGGAAGTTCTTAGAGACTTAACTAAGAAGCTTGATGAAGAAAACATTCACGTAGAATTAGTTGCTGACGAATGGTGCAACACTTATGAAGATGTTGTTTACTTCGTAGATAACGGTGCTGGACACATGATTCAAATCAAGACTCCAGACTTAGGCGGTATCAATAACACTATTGAAGCTGTTAAGTATTGTAAAGATCACCACGTAGGAGCTTACTGCGGTGGTACTTGCAACGAAACTAACAGATCTGCAGAAGTTTTAGTAAATATTTCTATGGCTACAGGAGCTGACCAACAATTAGCTAAACCAGGTATGGGTGTTGACGAAGGTATCATGATCGTTAATAACGAAATGAACAGAGTAGTTGCACTAGTTAATAACAGATAATATTTTTCATTGAAAGTAGCAATATTTTATTGCTACTTTCATAATATACATAGGGGGTTATAATTTTGAGAGAAGTAAAAAGTAGTGATATCACTAAAAAATTAAAAGAAGGTCTTTTGGAGATAGCTTCAGTTCTTCCAAAAGATGTAATGGATAGACTTGTTGAACTAAGAGATAAAGAAAAGTGGCCACTAGCTAAAGAAACTATCACAACAATTATAGATAATGACAATCTAGCCGAAAGAGATAGCGTTCCAATGTGTCAAGACACTGGTATGGTTATCTGTTTTGTTAAGCTTGGTCAAGATGTTCATGTAGATGGATCTATAAGTGATGCTATAAACGAAGCGGTTAGAGAAGCATATACAGAAGGTTACTTAAGAAAATCAGTTGTTAAGGACCCTATAAACAGAGTTAATACAAAAGATAACACTCCAGCTATCATTCACTATGAATTAGTTGAAGGAGATGTATTTGAAATATCTTTCGCAGCAAAGGGCTTTGGCTCAGAAAATATGTCTAAGCAAAAAATGCTTAAACCTGCAGATGGACTTGAAGGCGTTAAGAAATTTATACTTGAATCAGTTGAAGCTGCAGGACCAAACCCATGTCCACCTATCATAGTAGGCGTAGGTATCGGTGGAGACTTTGAAAAATCTTGTATCATGGCAAAAAAATCACTTATGAGAGATATAAATGATTATAACAAAGATCCATTCTATGCAGATTTAGAAAAAGAATTGCTAGAAAAGATAAACGAACTAGGCATAGGACCTCAAGGTTTTGGCGGCAAGACAACAGCATTAAGAGTATTTATCGAAACTCATCCAACACACATAGCTGGCCTACCAGTAGCTGTTAACATTCAATGTCACGCTGCTAGACATAAAGTTATTTCATTATAAAGGGGGATATTACTATGGCTATAGAAATTAAAACACCATTTACAAGAGAAGCGCTTAAGGATTTAAAAGCAGGAGATAATGTATTAATTACAGGCACTATATATACAGCAAGAGATGCTGCTCACAAAAGACTAGTTGATCTTCTTAATGAAGGAAAAGAACTACCATTTGACCCAAAGGGAGCTTGTATCTACTATGTAGGACCATCGCCAGCAAAACCTGGTAGAGTTATAGGCTCAGCTGGACCTACTACAAGCTATAGAATGGACCCATATGCGCCACAAATGATGGACGCAGGTGTTATGGGCATGATAGGCAAAGGCAAAAGAGATGACAATGTTAAAGAAAAAATAAAAGAATGCGGTGCTTGCTATTTTGCTGCTATAGGCGGAGCTGCTGCCATCATAGCTGATAGAATTAAAACTGCAAAGATAATTGCTTATGAAGATTTAGGAGCTGAAGCTTTAAGAGAGATAACTGTAGAAAAATTCCCAGCTACTGTTATAGTTGACTCTACAGGTAAAGATCTATATATAGAAGGTAAGAAGGAGTATTTAGAATGGAAAGAAAAGAACGAGTAATAAGTAAAGCTGCTAAAGCAGGCTCGCTTGAATCAAACGATATAATGATTATGATAGAACCTTCAGATAAATTAGAAATCACATTAAATTCAGTAGTTAAAGAACAATATGGTGATAAGATTTTGAAGGCAATAAACGAAGTTCTTGATGAAGAAGGCGTTACTAAAGCAAATATTGTTATTGAAGATAAAGGCGCTTTAGACTTTACTATCAGAGCAAGAATGAGAACTGCAATCGAAAGGAGTCAAAATGAACTATAGAACAATGTTATTTATGCCAGGAAATAACCCCGGCATGTTACAATCGTCTGATATACTAGGTG
>NZ_CAKPYL010000062.1 GCF_934202865.1 uncultured Fenollaria sp.
CGCAAGAAAAGAAATCGAAAAAGAAACTGGTCAACCAGTTATTACATCTAAAAACGCTATAGATTTTGCAAAATTAATTGATGAAGTTTCAAATGAAATTTCGAATATTGAAGATAGTGAAAATAAATAATAAATTATATGCTCTACAATAATCTAAAAAGCCTAGTTACAAAAGTAACCAGGCTTTTTCTATATTATGATCTCTTTTTAATCCATGTGATTATCTCGTCAAGTCTTCTTTGTCTGTGCTTTGGCTTGCCAGAGCGGCTTAGCTCGTGGTTTTCGCCGTGGAAGATAACTATCTTAGAGTCGACTCCGAAGTACTTAAGCGCCGTAAACATTTGTACGCCTTGCTCTAGAGGGCATCTGAAGTCCTCGTCCGAGTGAATAAACAGTGTCGGCGTCTTGACCTCGCTCGCGTATTTAAGTGGAGAGCGTTCCCATAAGGCTTCGCTCGATGTAAATGGCTCTGCCAAATTTTGATCAGTCGCGAAATAGTAGCCTATATCCGATACACCGAAAAAGCTTAGCCAGTTCGATATCGAGCGTTGAGACGCAGCCGACTTAAATCTGTTTGTATGACCGATGATCCAGTTAGTCATAAAGCCGCCGTAGCTGCCGCCAGTCACGTGAACGTTGTCCCTGTCGATATCCTCGTACTTTTCCAAAACCACGTCAGTGAACTTCATCAAATCGTCGTAGTCGATAGTGCCGTACTTGCCCCTGATGTTCATAAAATCATTGCCTCGGCCGTCCGAGCCCCTCGGATTAGTGAAGAAGACAAAGTAGCCTCGCTTAGCAAAGTAAAGGTACTCGTGATATAAAACCTCGCCAGTAACAGTCTTTGGACCGCCGTGAACCTCAAGTATCGCAGGGTACTTCTTGCCTGGCTTGTATCCATCCGGCTTAATCACAAAGCCCTCAAAATCAATCTCGTCATTCTTAAACGTGATCTTTTCATAAGCCTCAGCGCCCCAAGTCTTTTGTAAAGCCTCGTTTATGGCAGTCACTTTCTTAAATTTATCCCCTTCTAATTTATAAACTTCTTGTAAATTGTAGTCCAGCATGCCTATAGCGTAGATAGCACCATTATCATGGGCGTCGAACTCATCAACAGAGCCCACTACCTTAGAAAGCCTTTCCAATTTACCCGCCTTGTCAATGGCGAAGATGTCTGCGCTATTCGCAAGAGTTGAGATGAAATATAATTTATCCTTCATCACCCTAAATGAGTAGCCGCCGCCATAACGAAGGTCGGAGCCCACAGATGAGCCGATCGACATATCAAAGTCATCATTAATGCACTTAATATTTTCTTTGCTCTTGTCAATTAGGTAGACCTTTGGATTTTGATTGATGCCGTGATCCACTTGATCAGTCGCAAATATAAATACATCGTCCCCTGCATACTTAGGTCCATAATAGCTAAGACCACCCTCATAATCAAGTTTCACAGACTTATCATCAGCAAAACTATAAACGTAAAGCTGGCTCTTTAAAGGCGCCTTGTCAGTGTAAGACTCAGAAGTGTAGACAATTTCAGACTTGTCAGGGGCTATGTCGTAGCTCGATACACTAGTAAAGTCATCAGTAATAATCTTAAGCGCGCCGCTCGTCATATTGTACACCGCAAGCGAAGTACGAATCTTGTTGATGTAGCCAGCGCCATTAAGGTAGAAAGGAATTTCATCATATATAGTGTAGTCATCCTCTTCCTTAATTTCAGCCGACTTCTTCTCGTAAGTCTCTTGATCCATGTCCTTAAAGTGCCTGATCTTCTCAGAATTGCTGATAGAGAGAATCAGCCTTTCCTCATCCATGATGCGAATACCATGTATCGGGTAGTTTAGCCTAAATAGCTCCTCCCTCTCACCGCCACTGAAGCTTAGACGGTAAACGATAGACGCATACTTCCTTTTTTCGTCAGACTTAGAGAAAATGATCCCGCCATTGTCCACAGCATAAGTAGAAGAGACGTCATTAGTAGACAGTCTCTTCAAAGAATCATTCTCATCAAGCATGTAAAACGAGTTTTTGTACTCATTCGCCGCCATATCCACGTCAGTCACAGTGAATACCTTGTGACGAGCGTCCGGCGAAATCTTCACCGAGGATATGGGTTTGTTCAATTTAAAATCATCTATATTTATATTCATTTTATTCAACTTCAATAAGGCCGTAGTTGCCGTCCTTTCTCTTGTATACTACGTTGATGGCTTCAGTTTTAGCGTTTTGGTATACGAAGAAATTGTGTCTAAGTAGTTCCATTTGAAGGATAGCCTCGTCAGAAGACATAGGTACCACCTTAAATTTCTTGTTCTTTACAAGCTTAGCCTCATCCGGCTCATCCATAGGCTTAACATTTTCAAACCTGATCGACTCGTTCTTTTGGTATCTGTTTTGAAGCTTAGTTTTGTACTTTCTAACCTGTCTTTCCAAAACATCAACCGCCCTGTCGATAGATGTGTACATGTCGTCACTTTCTTCCTCAGCTCTAAGTATAGTCCTGTCTAGGAAGATGGTTACTTCAACACATTTAGTGTTTCTAACAGCCGAGAAGACAACCTTCGCGTCCACATCCTTGCCAATAAACTTGTCAAGCTTTTGGAACTTCTTTTCAGCCACATCCTTTAAACTTTGAGTTAATTCAATGTTCTTTCCTACAAATTCGATTCTCATAAGCTTACCTCCTTAATTGATTTTCTATTTAATATATACCCGAGAGATAGAAAAATTAAAACAACTTTATGAATTTATTAAGAGAAAGTATGAAATAATTAATAAAAAAGTGAATGGATTTGCTTATGGTAATGGTTTTGGTTATGATTATATTTATGATAATGGTTTTGATTGTGATTATAGTAATAGTTTTGTTATGATTATGGTTATAGTTATAGTTATGATTATAGTTGTGATTGTGGTATTGATTATAGTTTTGATTAGCTTATGGCAATAGAAAAGGACCGCATAAGCAGTCCTTGATTTGTAAAATGTAAATATTATAAATCCACCATAAGGTGGCCTCGTGATCGGCGATATTACATATCGCTTAAACGCTAATTCAATTTCACGAGTATACAGCGTATCTCTACCTGCAACTATATTATACTATATAATTCATAAAAATGCGAGCATTTTGTCTAATTTTTTATAGAAAAACCAAAAAATACTTTACTTTTTCTATAATTTTTTATACCCAAAAATTGTTATTTATTGTCACTTTCAAAAATCTAATATTTTTCATTTCTTGAAAGTGGAATTGGTTCTAGTAAGATAAAAAATGTCCTCCCCTTGGTCCGCATGTATAAAACATTAAGCGTGGGGAGGCTCTGTTGAGTTAATTATAGATTAAATTGGCTTAAAAGTCAATAGTTTTAAGTAATATTATATGTCCTCTAAGTTCTTTTCTACTTCTTCTGAAGTATAAGTCCTACCGTTATCAAGATCATCAATAGCTTTTAGTATTTCTCTATCAAAGTCTTCTTCACTTAAATCTTCATATACTAGTGGCTTTTTGCTTGGCATTTTCACTTCAGGTTCAAGCCTTGTATATACATTTGATGTTTTTGACATAATATCACTTCCTTTGTATATATTATTCTACTTTGTATTGTGCATATAAAGTTTTATCTTGGTAATTTTCATCTACTGTTACGTCTGTGTATACTGGTGAATCACCTGCTTGAGCGTCTGACCAGTATCCAAATGCTTTACCTGCTTTTTCTACTCCGTCTGTTAGCTTTTTATCTTCTACATATTTAACTGCGTCTGAAAGTTTCACTCCTGTTAAAACTTGCTTCTTGACATTATTTACATCTCCATTATTTCTCTTTCCACCGTTAAAGTTGAATATTACAAAATTATAGCCTTCATCTGGCGTAGTTTGACCATTGTCATCAATAACTTTGTCTTTGTATTGTGCATATAGTATTATATCACTACTTAAATCAAATAATTTATTCGTACTGTCTTTAAAATAATTAAACTCACCATCTTCTGTAGCAGACCAATATAGTAGGTTGCGTCCATTTTTGCTTGGTTTTGAATCTGTAAATAGATTATTTACAAGCTTTTCTAATTCAGAGATTTTATAATTTTTTACAACCGCATATTCCAAGATGCCCAAATTGTCTTTAAATTTGCCACCGTTTAAATCTAAAGTTAACTTTGAAAATGTTTTGTTATATAATGGTCCTATATGTTTAAACTCAATTTCTTTTTCTTCAACATTTTGTATCTTAAAATTATTTTGTCTAATTGCAAATGTATTTTCATTAAGTATCTCGTAGTAGTCCATAGTTATTGATTTTTCATTGTAATTATCAATAATAATTTTGCCCTTACCATTTTGATCATTAAAAAACTCATAATCTTTTCTTTCAGAAGGGTCATAAGAAAATCTTTTAAAAAATAAAAATAAAACAATAAGTGATATAGCAATTGCAATAAATAAATAATTTTGTAAATCTTTAGTATATTCTAAATCTTCAATACTTTTATTCTTTTTCTTATTATCGAGTGCCTCATATTCAATATTGTTTTTAAGATTGATTCTTTTTAATACTTTATTTGCAAATATTCCTAATAAAATTGAAATTGCCAGACACGCTAATGCAATATATGCTTGATATTCACCAGTTATATTAAATATACCAACTACAAATATGTATAGTATATAAAAATTGCAAAGCCCCATCAATATAGGATATAATATACTATCAAATCGTGTAATTTTAAAAGTCTTCTTGTCATTATAATATTTCAAAATAAGCGGAATAAAATTAATTGCCAACATAAGTACTGCAAAAACTATTATGAATATAAGCTCAGATGTAAGACTGTTTTCAAAATATTTATGTGGTATTCCATAATAATTTTCAGCATTAAGTGAATAGGTATATTTTTTAAAGCCAGCAATCATTGCCAATAAAGAGGTAATAGCCGATATTATTTGTATTAAATAGTCATACCACTTTTTCTTAGAAGCATCTGAATTCATACCCTCTGCATCCTTACTTGATTGAGTTGCTTTTGTAATGTCAGAATTTTCATCATTAGAATTTAATTCTCCATTATTTAAACTAACTTTTGTAGTTTCTTTCATACCACCCCTCCTTTATCTAATAACAAAGGCATGTGAGATTTGCTCCCACATGCCTTGTCATTATGCCAATTATTTAATTATAATTGTTTCTTGTTTCTTCTTGCGATGTTAACGCAAAATTATTTAACTAATACCCAGTCCTCTTCAATTCTTCCTTTAAATCTTCTCTTGAAGTCGTGACTATTAGTTGCTTCAACCATGTCATTGTAACCCCAGAAACTTTGAGACAAGTCTAAGAAACTCTTGATTAAGTGTCTGTTCATAGCATTGATAGCAGACATATCATCATAATTTCTTTCGAACATCTTATTTAGAATTACAACCGCTTCACATCTAGTGATATTAGCGTTTGGTCTAAATGTTCCATCAGGGTAACCCATGATTCTCTTAGCTTGATATTCTCTACCTATAGCCAATTCAGCCCAGTGGCCCTTAACATCAGCAAATGGTGCAATACCATAAGGCTTGTTGTCAATTTGCGCAATCATTTGAGTGAATTCAGCTCTTGTAATAGGAGCGTTAGGTCTAAATCTTCCGTCAGGGTAACCCTTCATGATACCCCTTTGAACAGCCGCGTTGATGGCCTTATTGTACCAAGCACTTGGAGTGTCAGTAAACATAGGTCTAGTAGCTGCGCCGATAGATTCAATACCAAGAAGTCTAGTTACTAAAGCAGCAGCTTCAGCCCTAGTTATATTGCCATTAGGTCTTACAGTTCCGTCAGTGTAACCGAACATATAAGCCTTGTGTTCTAATACTTCTCTAGTATCTTCAGGTTCTTCTTCACGTTCATCACGATCGTAGTCCCTATCCTTAGACCAAATTGCGTATAAAGTAGTTGAGTAGTAAATTCTGTCTCCAGGTCTTACTTCGTCAAGACGTCTGCTGTTGTAGCTCCATCCTTCAAATACATAGCCTCTTCTACGAGGAACATATAGATAACGTTCAATTAATTCACCTTCAAGAACTTCATGGTGAGTAATTTTGCCACTTCTGTAGTTTTCGTCTAGAGTAAGAGTTAGATAATTGAAAGATGGTGGAGTTACCTTATCAATAACTGTAATAGTAACATCAACAGTTTCATTAGATCCATCTGGATAAGTTACCTTAACAGTAACAGTTATTTTATCTCCAGGTTTTGCATTTTGTGGAATTACTACAGAGATAGCTCCTGTATTATGATCAACAGTTACATTTGTTTGAGTAGGATTATTATTAGCAAATGTAGTTTCCTTTGCTGGAGTAGTTGTTTTATCAACTGGTTTATCTGCTGGTTTACCATCTTTAGTAAATGTTGGTTCATCTATTTGAACAGTTTCACCAGGTTTTCCAGATTTGTCAGTGTAGTGTGGATCATAATCTTTAGCGTTTGAAGTAGGTGTCTTGTCTTCTTCGTATTGTGCTACGTGTGTGTTTGCTGTTACTTTAGCATCGTCTGCACCTAGAGCTGGAGCCC
>NZ_CAKPYL010000063.1 GCF_934202865.1 uncultured Fenollaria sp.
TATCAAAGACCACGCAGATATATTTTGGGTCGTAGTCAGCCTTAATCTTGTCAAGCATGTTTAAAAAGCCATAGATACCGTTAGTAAATATGCCTTTCTTATTACTCAATAATCTAATTGCATAAAAAGCTCTGTTAAGTAAGCTCGAACCGTCTATAATTACAAAATTTTCCACTATCATCACCTGCTAATATCTTAACATTAAATGAGGTATTTGTCAATTAATTAAGATCACGATGAATGGATTAATGGTGATGGTGTAGTCAATAAAAAAGACACAAAAAAATATCTATTGAGATTTTTCTCCCCAATAGATATTATACAGCCTATAAAATCTCCCCAATAGATATTATACAGCCTATAAAATAAGTAGTAAGCTTTTAGCGAAAACACTATTTATATATATTAATATACTTGACTTCATTCTTTAATTGATGTATAATTTGTAATAGATAGAGGGTGAGCAAGACCTCTATCAGTTGGTTATTTGTCATATGAAGAGCTACATATGTAGCTCTTCATATTTTTTGTATGTTAGCTATAAAAAAAGAAACGTGCAAATACACGTTTCTTCTTGGTGGACCATCAGGGACTCGAACCCTGGACCCACTGATTAAGAGTCAGTTGCTCTACCACCTGAGCTAATGGTCCAAAACTACCTTACTATTATACAACAATATTTTTGATTTGTAAAGGCTTTTTTTAAAATTTCTTAAAAAATTTTAATTTAGTTAAAAGAGACAATAAGGTCTCTTCTAACTAAACAGCCTTATTTAACTTATGAGTCAATCTACTCATCTTTCTAGCTACTTTATTCTTGTGGAATAAGTTTCTTTGTTCTGCTTTCTTTAATTTTTTATCTATAACTTTAAGTGCTTCTCTAGCTTCATCTGTTTTGCCTTCGTTAACCAATGATTCAAATCTCTTTATAAGGTTCTTAAGCTCAGTCTTTCTAGATTTATTTACTAAAGTTTTATTTTTAATAACTGATATTCTTTTCTTCGCAGATTTAATGTTTGCCAATAATCTCACCTCCAAATTTCATAACATTGATATTTTACCATAAATTTATAGAAATAGCAAGACTTTTTTTAAATTTTTTTTATTTTTTCTAAAAATTGTCTTAATAATATAAAAAACTTGTAAAATGACATTAATTATGCTATAATAGATAGGCTTGGGGGTAGATGAGTCCTGGTGGGCTCTCCGGTCTTCAAAACCGTGCATGTGGGGTTTGTAGCTTCATAGGTGTGTTCGATTCGCACATACTCCCGCCATATATGATCAAACTAGTTTTAGTTTGATCTTTTTTTATTGTTTATCTTCCCCATATGTATTATAATATAGATATGAAGGAGTGATTCAATGAGTAAAATACTGAATTTCAAAAACAAAAACGACGATCAAAACAAAAAAGATAATAAATCATATACAAAAACTATTACTACCAAGCCATACAAATTCACTTACGCTAATTACAAGAGCGGCCTTGTCCTTTCCTACTTATATGTCAATGACAAGTCTTATGAGGTGAAGAGCTATTACGAAGCTTATGAGCTTATGCTTAAGATTCTTTCTCATGATTATGGTGAAGCCATCTTAAAATATTTTGATGAAAATAATCTTTCATCTACTAAAAGCTCTGACTTTACTAGGCCATATAAGTTTATTAACGTCTACATCGAAACTAGGCTCGAAACGAAAAAGCTACTTAAGATAATGGACGAGCTAGCAGAGCTTAGCGGCGCTGATTATTATTTGCTATCTAATAAGAAAAAGCTTAAAATTAACAGCACAAACGAAAGATATATATCCTGGCTTAGCTACTTAAGCATTAGCGCTGAGGACGATGCTCTTCTTAAAAAGATGAGTGCAGATGAAATTAAAAACAATTTCGCAAGTGACCTTGTCTTTGGAACGGCTGGCCTTAGGGGTAAGCTTGGTCTCGGCACAAATATGATGAACGTCTACACTGTAAAGCTCGCTGCCAAAGCCATTGCCCTAGTTTTAAAAGAGAAATTTGATTCGCCATCTGTAGTCATCGGCTACGATACAAGGCACATGTCACGCGAATTTGCTCATCTTAGCAAAAACATCTTGACAAATGAAGGCATTAAGGTCTATCTTTTTGATGAGGCATTGCCAACGCCTTTCGTGAGCTACGGCATAAGGCATTACAAGGCGTCCGCTGGGGTTATGGTTACTGCGAGCCACAATCCAAAGGATTACAACGGCTACAAGGTTTACAACGAGCACGGTTCACAAATTCTTGAGGAGATGGCTGAGCTTGTGCAAAATAAAATGAAGTCTGTAAACTTTGATAAAATCTCAATCACGGATAATAATGATAAATACTTAAAAATGATTGATGATGAGTTTTTTGACTCTTATTATAAGGACCTCTACTCTATTAAAATGGAGGTAGACGTGGATAAAGGCTTAAATTTCGTCTACACACCTCTTAATGGTACTGGTCTTAAGCCTATTGTCAAGGTGATTAAGGACTTCGGCTTTACAAATTATCATATACCTAAAATTCAAGAAGAGCCTGACCCTGACTTTACTAGCTGCCCTTACCCAAATCCGGAGTTTAAAGAGGCATTTAATGAGGCTATAAAACTCGCGAAAGAAAAAAAGGCCGATGCGATATTCGCGAGCGACCCTGACTGCGACAGAATCAATATGGCTGTGAAGAAAGATGATGAATACGTGATTTTAGATGGCAACAGAGTCGGCGCCCTCATGCTTGACTTCATTCTTAGTCATACAAAGCCTGCAAAGACTTCGTATCTAGTTAAGTCCATCGTTACATCAGATTTTGCGAAAGCCATTGCCGAGGACCATGGCCTTGAATCAGCTGACGTTTTGACTGGCTTTAAGAACATCTGTAAGCTCGCTAATGACTTTGAAACTGTGAGTGACAAGCACTTTTTCTTCGGCTTCGAAGAAAGCATCGGCTATGTATATAGAGATTTTGTAAGGGACAAGGACGCCGTTAATGCCTTTATGGTGCTTATTCAAATGACTGCTTATTATAAAAAGCATGATATAAATATCTTGGACCATTTAAATAGTCTTTACAAGAACTACGGCTACTTCGTTCAAGCGCAAGAGTCAATAGTCTTCGAAGGACTTGATGGCAAGGACAAGATGGCAAGGATTATGGATGAGTTCAGAAATAATTATAAGAGTGAGATCGATGGGCTTAAATTTATTAAGAGAGTCGATTACTTAAATGACGATACTGGTCTTGACAAGTCAAATGTGCTTAAGTACTACATCGATGACTACTCATGGATAGCGATTAGGCCATCGGGCACTGAGCCGAAGATTAAATTCTATTTCTCGATAAGAACGAAAAATGAAGACGAGGCAAAAATAGAATTAGATAGAATTAAAAATATCGTTTTAGAAAAAATTAAATAATTTCGCATTATAAATGGCTATGAAATCAATCATAGCCATCTTTTATCTGTATTCAATTAATCATCTATAAGCGCGTCTAGCTCTTCAAGTCTATCTATCCAAGCTAGCTCATCTTTCTTAGCTTGCTTCTTTACTTTTTTATGCTTAGTATCATTATCATCATTAAATAAAGATACTAGTAATACTATAGGAAAGAAGATTATCATAAATATGACTTTCACTAGTCCCATTAGCATCTTAATAATCATAAACCTACTTCTCCACTACTTCAGAAACATTGTCGCGCTTAATTACTTCAAAAGTCTTGTCGCCAATGTTCGATAGGTATTTTGAGTGCGTAACCATAATTATCTGCCTATTGAAGCTTTCGCTCACCTTGGATAAAAATTCGGCAACGTTGTAGATGTAATCTTCTGAAACGAATTTTGCTGGCTCGTCAAGCAGTATCGGTCCTTCGATCTTGGGATTGAAGACTTCTATCATGGCGAAGCGCAGTGCAAGTGAGATGATGTCAACATAGCCCCCGCCTCTTTGCTCTTGCGGGTCGGTCATTATCTTCTCGCCATCTACCTCGTCTTCTAGGAAAAAGTCAACAGCGACCTTACCATTGATACTTTTCTCTTCAATAACGAACTTGCTTTGCGAAGCAAATATCTCGTGAAGCGCGCCCGTAACCATATTCTCAATGCTCTTTATAGCTTGTTTTCTTGCGTAATCACTCGTCTTTTCTAAAAGAAGCTTAGTCTTTTCAAAGATCATGTTCTTCTCGTCAAGGCGCTCTGCCTCTTTCGCAAGCGAAGCTTTCTTCTCAAGAAGCATCTCTTTCTTGGTCTTGTCTTGCAAAATCTTGTTCTCTAGAGACTTATTAAATTTTTTAATTCTGTCAATCTCTAAAGCGTAATTATTCATTGTCTTTCAAAAGCTCCTCAGCCTTAGTAATGTCTGTAGCAATTTTATTTTCCAAGTTCTTTATCTCTGCTTCAAGATTTTCGGGCTCAATACCAAGAGCTTTTATCTCTTTAAGGATATTCTCCCTATCATTAAGAAGTATGTTTAGCCTTTCTTCGTACTTAACCTTATTCAGCTTTGCCTTGTCCAGACTGTCCTTCAAGGACTCAAGTCTATTTGTATAATCCATAATATCACCTTTATAAATATTCTTTCACAATCATGTCAATATGCGCCTTATCAACGTCCGAGTTGCAATATGGGCACTTCTTTAGCTTGATAAGTAGTTCTGTGTATTCTTTTAAGTCTCTATTTAAACCCTCGTCGTTATCTTTGATAAAATAGCGTCCCTTGTCAATGGATGCCGATACATCATCCAAACGCTTTTTGAGTTCATTTAGTTTAGTAAAAGCGTTCAAGTTCTTTACTATGGTATTGTCAATGTCGAGCTTTTCTGTTATATTTTTGCTTTTCTTGTAAATGGCCTCAGTATTATTAATTTCATTTTTAATCTTATCGAGCCTTGTCTTGTAATTTTTGTAGCTTTCTAAAACTTCGTAAGCTTTCGCCGTGCTCGATATAAGCGCTTCGTTTGATAATATCTTGTCGAAGTCCTTTATCCTATCAAGTAGATAGTCATTATTTTTCTTATTATCCTCAAGTTTAGCTTTAAGTGAATTTATCAGCTTTAATTTTTCTACTGCGTCTTCTATATTCTTAGTAAGCGTCTCTCTAGCTTTAAGTAATTTTTCTTCTCTTTCAATATCTTTATATGCTAATATCTTTTCATCAAGCTCTTTAATCTCTTCATTTATCCTCTTGATATCAGACTTTTGCGATTTTATATCCTTATTCGTATCGTCAATGGCTTTGTCGACGACATCTAAATTATACATCTTGCCGATAAGAGCCGACTTTTGTGTCGCTGTGTAGCTAAACATAAAGGGTCCATCGTGCTGGAACTGTATATTGAAGTTTATGTCATTAGACTTATCAAGCGTAATCTTTTTTATCTTCATCACGTTTGATACTTCTGGTGGAAGCCCTGTTCTTAAGCTGTTAAACTCTTGAACTTCGCCAGTCTTTTCATTGTATATGATATATAAATTTTCTTTTTTCGAGCGCTTTCTCTCAACTGAGTAGTCATTGTTGAAATAAAGTCTGACTGATACAAAGTCTTCGTTATTTCTAAGCATGCCCATGCCTTGTGGCTCGTTAAAGAGTACCCAGCGTATCGCTCTAAGTATAGCTGTCTTGCCATTGTCAGATGGTCCGACGATAACGTTTAGTCCAGCATCAAAGTCAAGCGAAGTAAATTTATGCGACTGAAAATTTATTAGATCTATCTTATTAATCTTGACCATGAATATCTTCCTCCGCTTTCTCTAAACGCTTTTTCGCCTCATCTATGACTTCTTTCTCAACGCCTTCCGCCTTGATTATCTCTTCAAAAACGCTGTAGTAATCATACTTATCAAAATCAGCCGCTTCTTTTATAGTGTTCTCAAAATTAAGAACTTCTAATTTATCATTCTTGTGCTTTTCAATGTACTCTCTGTCTAAGACCTCGTAGCCAGGCTTTGCGCACTTCACATCGATGAGCTCAATCTTTGGCTTTAAGTCATCATTGATCTCGATTAAAGCGTACTGAGGCATCCTCTTATACTCTTCCGTAGTGTTTGAGCACCTTGTAAGTGAGCCTGGATTTAAAAATGTCCTGCCATTGAGACTGATTACACCAAAGCCTGTATGGTAGTGACCTGATAATGTTAGGTCTGCCTTAGTATTGATTATATCAGTAACAACTGTGTGTTCTATCTCTTTTATAAATGGTTTTTCTAAGAGCATGCCGTGAACAACATTGATCAGAAACTCGCCATCTTTTTTATCATATTCACTTAGTAAATAGGCTTCCTTATCTTCAGCGTCCATCTTGTATATATATGGCGTACCTATGATTTTAACGCTATTACCATTAGCAAAGTTCTCTTCAATGGTACTTTCTCTATCAAGCATCTTGACTGCTCCAAAAGACTCGAGTAGGCCTAAATGCGTTCTAGGAAGCGTATCAGGATTACGGCCATAGATGTCGTGATT
>NZ_CAKPYL010000064.1 GCF_934202865.1 uncultured Fenollaria sp.
GGCTTTAAGTACATGAATAATGATAAGCTCATCTTTGATTTATTTAGTGATCAAAGCTTATACGAAAGGATTAACAGCCTTTATGGTTATGATACAGCCATAAATATGAAGGAAGTTAATATTGAGAACGATAAGTTTAAGATTAGAGGCTATATATCTAATAATCTTCTATATAGAAGCAATAAAAAGAATCAGC
Source organism: uncultured Fenollaria sp. (assembly GCF_934202865.1). GTDB lineage: Bacteria > Bacillota > Clostridia > Tissierellales > Peptoniphilaceae > Fenollaria. Next base: position 197 of record NZ_CAKPYL010000064.1, read on the forward strand.
TTTTATATATTAATAATAGAACTGTTAAGAATGATGCTATAAACAAGGTAATTAATGAAGCTTACAAATCTACTATACCTTTAAATAGATTCCCTGTATTCTTCTTGTTTATAGATATAGACCCTAGTATGCTTGATGTTAACATACATCCAGCTAAAACTGAGGTTAAGATACAAGATATGGATGAGCTATTAGTCTTACTTAATTCAAATCTAAAGCGTATAATAAACAATGATGTTGAGCTTAAAATAGCATTTTCTGATAAAAAAGATGAGAGGGAAGAGGAGACTAAGCTTAATATAGTTGAAAAAGACGAAGAAGATAGCGAAGATGCAGTAAGAATTACTTATGAAAATGACATTAGTGCTCAAGATAAGGAAGTTTATGCGAAATCTAATAATACTGAGTATGATAATGAATTTATAAGTAACGAACGCAATGATATAGATCAAAATAATGCAGATATACCAGTCTTTGATGCTGACGAGTTCACAAATGAAATAAATTTATTACAAGATAGAAATAAAGATATTAAGATGCCTTCACAAGAATATGAAGAGATATTAATATTTGATGATGAATCTAAAGATGATAACAATAAAATAGTCATGGATGAGATCAATATACTTGATGCTTATAAGATTGAAGGCGTTTTATTCAATACCTTCATACTTCTTTATGACTATAATAACGAATTTGTTGTAATGATAGATCAACATGCAGCTCATGAGAGGATTTTATATGAAGAGTTCTCTGAAAAGTTCAAGAATTCTAAGGTAAATTCACAATATATTGAAGGCGTAAGTCCAATAAAATTAACAGTTAATGAAGAAGAAACTATAAAAGAAAACATGGATTTACTTAATAAGTTTGGTTTTACTATAGACATATATCCTGATCATAACGTTGTTGTAAGAAGCATTCCAATAATATTTGGTGGTAATTACAGTCTTGACTTAATTAAGGATATAATCGGTATATTAGATGAAGAAAAGACTAATATCTATGACTATAAAGTTGAAAAGATTATGAAATACGCTTGTAAAAACGCTATTAAGGCTGGAGATAAGATTTCTAATATTGAAATTGATAAGCTTATAGAAGACCTTAAGAAGTGCAAGTATCCAACAACTTGTCCTCATGGTAGACCAAGTATGATTATACTTAAGAAGAACATGATTGAAAAGATGTTCTATAGGATACAATGATGAAAGAAAAAATCATAGTTATTTCAGGACCAACTGGTATTGGTAAATCGAAGGTTGCCGTTGAGCTCGCTAAAAAGCTTGTAAACGCTGGAATCATCTCATCTGATTCAATGCAGATATATAAAGAAATGAGCATAGGAACTGCAAAAGTCACTGATGAAGAAATGTCTGGCATTAAGCATCATATGATAGACGAAGTCAGCATTCATGATAATTTCTCAGTTTACGATTATCAAAAGAAGGCAAAAAAGCTAATTAGTGATATGAATAAGCGCGGCACAATCCCCATAATCATAGGCGGAACGGGTCTATATATCAATTCCTTATTATATAAGCTAGACTTTAGTAGTGAAGCTGAAGATAAAGAGCTTAGAGAAAAACTTAACAAAGAAGCAGAACTATATGGCAAGGACTATTTATATAATAAATTAAAAGAGCTTGATCCAGAATATGCTGAAAAGCTTAGTGTGAATGATAGTTTCAGGATAATTAGAGCTTTAGAGGTTATATACAAAAGCGGCAATAAATACAGCGAAGAGAACAAAAATTTTAGAGAATACAATGATGAATACGATAAGCTAATATATATACTTCAAACAGATAGAGAGCTTTTATATGATAGAATCAACAAGAGAGTTGAAAAGATGCTTGAAGCTGGTCTATTAGATGAAGTTAAAGATATTATCAAAGACATGAACGATGAAGAAATCGCTTCAAATAGAGCTCTTCTTGCTATTGGTTATAAAGAGCTTATAAGCTATTTGCAAGGTGAAATTACTTATGAGAGAGCTATTGAGCTAATAAAGCAAAAATCTAGGAACTACGCAAAAAGACAATTAACATGGTTTAGGCGTGAAAGTGAGGCAAATTTCATTGACGTAAACTTTGACGATATATACAAAACAGTTAATACAATATACAATGACATAATAAAAAGGTGGAAGAATGAATAATATTTACAAAAAATACGATTTATCAGATGCTGTCATAAATTTAGTTAATGACGCAAGTGATGAATTAAGCGAGACATACAAAGAGTATGAAAAAAATAAAGAGATTAATCAAATAAAAGTTATACATGCTATGCAAAAAAATAATCTGGCTGCATCAGATTTTTATTTTGCTACTGGTTATGGTTATGGTGACATCGGTAGAGACAAAATTGAAGAAATTTTCAAAGACATCTTCAATTCAGAAGATGCTTTAGTAAGAACTTCTATAGTTTCTGGTACTCATGCTATATATATAATGCTTTCCTCGGTTTTAAACCATGGGGATGAATTTATATACGTAACTGGCACTCCTTATGACACTATACAAAAAAGTATAGGCCTAGTTGGCGATTTAAAGGACTCATTAATGAAAAAAGGTATAATGTATAGCCAAGTTGATCTAAAAGGCGCTACGATCGATTTTGAGGCCTTAGAATCGAAAATCACAAAAAACACCAAAGCTATAGTAGTGCAAAGGTCAATTGGCTACGAATTTAGAAAGGCAATCAATCTTCACGCAATAAAAGATGATATGCTTAAGTTTAAAGAGAAGCATCCAGACATAGTTATAATGTATGACAATTGTTATGGTGAATTTACCGACAGTATTGAGCCAACAGATATTGGTGCAGATATTATAGCTGGATCGCTACTTAAAAATCTTGGCGCTGGTATAAGTTTAGGTGGCGGCTATTTAGTAGGAAGAAAAGATCTTATAGAACTAGCTGCAGACCGTTTATATGCACCAGGTCTTGGTAAAGAGCTAGGCTTATCTTACGGCACGCTTAGAACGACATTACAAGGCTTATACATGTCGCCACGAGTAGTATGTGAAGCTCTTAAGACGCAAAGCTTATTCTCATATGTATTCACAAAGCTTGGCTTTGAGTGCACTCCAGAGTACAATGAGCACAAATCAGATATAGTTTGCGCAATAAAATTCAAAGATCCAGATATACTTATTAAGTTCTGTAAATCAATACAAAAGGCAGCTTGCGTTGATTCATTCTTAACACCAGAGCCTTGGGACATGCCAGGCTATGAGAACAAGATAATTATGGCGTCAGGAAGCTTTATAGATGGTTCATCCATAGAAATATCAGCTGATGGACCTATAAGAGAGCCATATATAGCTTATTTCCAAGGATCAATGTCCTTAGAGCAAGGTAAGTTAGGACTTATGATAGCCTTACAAGACCTAGTAGACGCAGGGAAGATATCATTATAATAAAATATAAGCAAAATAAAAGTATTAGAGCGAATCTAATACTTTTTTCTATTGGCCAATGGATTATTTTCTATTGATTTTTTAAGAGTGCTATTATCAAGATGGGTATATATCTGTGTTGTAGCAACTGATGTGTGACCAAGTATCTCTTGCAAGGACCTTATATCTACTGAGCCATATTTATACATAAGGGTAGCGGCAGTATGTCTTAATTTGTGGACTGTAAACTTGTTTTTGTCAAGGCCAGCCTCAAGTAAGTACTTATCAAACATGTACTGAACAGCGCGGTTTGACATACGAACCTTCTTTTGAGAGATGAATAGGGCGTGTTTATCACTTTCTTTAACATCTTTTGGTCTTACTTCAATATAGTCCTTTATTGCACTAAATGTAGCATCGTTTAAATATATTTGTCTTTCTTTATTGCCTTTACCAACGACATTGATGTATCTATCCTCATTAATAGAGTCTAAATTAAGGCTAGTAAGCTCAGATATACGTAGACCACAGTTTAAAAACAGCATAATTATAGCATAGTCACGATTGCGCATTTCGTTATTTTCGTTCTTCATAATGGTATTTAATAGCGTTTCGCATTGATTAAGACTTAAGTATATTGGTAGACGCTGATCAATCTTAGGCATTTCTAACTCATTAGCAACGTTATTATCGATTAGATTAACCTTCATTAGGTAAGCGTATAAAGCATGGACTACAGCAGCTTTTCTATATTTACCATAGTTAGTATTGTCAAGATCTTCATCAGCGTAGGATATAAAAGCATATAGATCATTAATTTGTAGCTTTTTGATGTCATCAATAGTAACAGCTGTATAATAATATTCATCGTTTTCATCTAAAATTTCTAAACGAATAGCGACAAAGTTAAGGAAAGATTTTAAGTCATAATAATAACTTTGAATAGTATTAGGAGACAAACCCTTAACAGATTTTAAATATCCTAAAAAGTCTTTTATATAGTTAGGATCGTTTTTTTGTGTAATTGCCATATATTTGAAGCCCCTTTCGATATTATGTATTTATGTCACTAAATTTATATTTAGCGACATTTTATCTAAATTTATTATACCACCCTTTTATATAAATGTCAAAGCTTTTTTAATAAATATTGATTTATTATTGCAATTTATATAATTTCATTATTATATTTTTATCATCATTTCTATATAAATATTTATTGCAAATAAAAAATGTGTAGACTTTTTATCTACACATTTTATTTAAATACTATTTTGCATAATCAGTACTTCTTGTTTCTCTAATGACAGTAACTTTTATTTGACCTGGATATTCCAAATTTTCTTCAATTTGCTTAGCAATATCGCGGCTCATTAAAAGCATTTTATCTTCATCTATAACTTCAGGTTTAACCATTATTCTGATTTCTCTACCAGCTTGTATAGCAAATGATTTTTCAATACCCTCAAATGAGTTTGCTATACCCTCTAGTGTTTCTAGCCTCTTGATGTACGATTCTAATGTTTCTCTTCTAGCACCTGGTCTTGCAGCAGATATTGCGTCTGCAGCTTGAACGATAACAGCTTCAACTGTTGTTGGCTCTTCGTCACCATGGTGTGATGCGATGATGTTTAGAATTTCTTTATTCTCCTTATATCTCTTGCAAGTATTTACACCTATCTCGATATGGCTTCCTTCCATTTGTTGATCAATGGATTTACCTATATCGTGTAGTAAACCTCCTCTTCTGGCAAGCCTTATGTCTGCGCCTAACTCTTCAGCTATAGTTGCTGATAGTTTAGCTACCTCTATAGAGTGCTCTAGGACATTTTGACCATAGCTTGTTCTAAATTTAAGTCTACCTAATAGTTTTACTAGTTCAGGATGTAAGTTACGTACGCCGGCTTCGATAACGGCTCTTTCACCTTCTTCTTTTATAACTGTCTCTACCTCGACCTTAGCTTTGTTGACCATCTCTTCAATCCTAGCTGGATGAATTCTTCCGTCAGCTATAAGTTTTTCTAAAGCAATTTTGCAAATCTCTCTTCTAATTGGGTCAAAACTTGATAATACTACTGCTTCCGGTGTATCGTCTATGATTAGATCTACTCCGGTTAAAGTTTCTAATGTTCTTATATTTCTACCTTCTCTACCGATGATTCTTCCTTTCATCTCGTCATTTGGCAGGTTAACAACATTAACACTAACTTCAGTTACATAGTCAGATGCATTCTTTTGAATAGCGTCAGCTATGATTTCTCTAGCATTCTTTTGTGCTTCTTCTTTAGCTTCATATGTAGCTTGTCTGATATAAGTAGCACACTCATGAGTCATTTCCTTTTTAACTTCATCCAAGATAATGTCTTTTGCTTCTTGGGTACTCATTTTGGAAACGCGCTCAATTTCTTTTCTTCTTTCTTCAATTAATTGTTCAACTTCTTCTTCTTTCTTGCTTAGAGAGTTCATCTTATTCTTAAGTTGTTCTTCCTTCTTTTCATAAGATTGTGTTCTCTTGTCAAGATTTTCTTCTTTGTTGATCAATCTTTTTTCCGATTTTTTCAGTTCGATTTCTTTTTCTTTTGCTTCTTTGTCGAGGTCATTTCTTAGTTTGTGAATTTCTTCTTTGGCTGATAGTATCTTCTC
>NZ_CAKPYL010000065.1 GCF_934202865.1 uncultured Fenollaria sp.
TTTATGGCTAAGAATATTTTAATTTGCGATGATGCAGCATTCATGAGAATGATGATTAAAGACATTCTTACTAAGATGGGCATTAAGGTCTTAGACAAGGCTGGCTTTGAAGCGGATGACCTTGCCGGCACTTTAACTATGATCGATGACAAAGACATTAAGAAACTTCTTATAACAGGGGACAAGGACTACTTGCAGCTAATTAAGGACGATACAGACGTTATCATTACTAAGAAGGGCGTAAGTGAATTTGATACATATAATATAGAAAAGATGAATGAGGTTTATGGACTTAGTCCCTACGAATTTATTGATTTAAAGGCTCTTATGGGCGATCAATCGGATAATATTCCTGGTATTTATGGCATAGGCGAGAAGACTGCCTTAAAAATACTTAGCGAGTACAGAACTATAGAAAATCTTTATGAGCATATTGACGAGCTTAAAGATAATAAGACTAATCAAAGGATAAAAGATGGCAAGGACATGGCCTTTCTATCTAAAAAGCTTGCGACTATTGTTAAAGACGTTGATATATCTATGGATATCGTAGATTATAAAATAAATGATGCTAACAATGATGCGCTTAGAGAAATTTTTGAAGAATTAGAACTAAATTCTAGACTTAACTCTCTAGAAGGCAGTAAAAAAATAGAAGTAGCGGAAAATAATTTAGAAGTAGAAATACTTGATGAAGACAATTTAAAAGCTCTTGATAAAATAAAGGATGAATTCATCTTTAATATCACTACAGACACTGACAAATACTTCACTTCAGATATTTTATATATAAGTTTTATACTAGACAAAATTTATATAATTAAGACTGATAATTTATCTTGCATTAAAAATATTTTAGAAGATGAAAATATTAAAAAGATTTCACACGATATCAAAAAGGCTTATGTCTTAGCGCAAAAAGAAGGTATATTGATTAAAAATTTTGCCTTTGACACAGCCATCGCCTATTATTTAATTGATTCAAACAAGTCAAATTATAGCATACAAAACATGGCTATGGACTATTTGCAAAGACAAATAAATTCATTTGACGATATATATAAGAAGGAAAAAATTAGGACTAAAGTTGTTTCAGCCATTGACATGGATGTGGCAAGCGAAGTCTTAAGTAATGAGATCAAGACTATAAAAGATGTTTATCCTATATTAAAGGAAAAGATTGACAATCTAGACGAAAAAACTCTTTTCTACGATATAGAGCTTCCGCTTAGTGAGGCTTTGGCAGATATGGAATTCACAGGCTTTAAGGTCGACAGAGATGAACTTTTAAGGCTTGGAGAGGAATACGACGAATTTATTAAGGAAAAGGAAAGAATTATATTTAGCCTTGCAGGTGAAGAATTTAATGTGAATTCACCTAAGAAGCTAAGTGAAATACTTTTTGATAAGCTTGGTATTAAGCCTATCAAAAAGACTAAGACGGGCTATTCGACTGATGCGGAGGTTTTGGAGAAGCTTTCAAATAAGCATCCAATCGCGGATCAAATCGTTGAGTACAGAACTTATCAAAAGCTTAAATCAACATATATTGACGGTCTTAAGGACCTAATTGACGAGACGGGCAGGATACACTCCTACTTTAATCAAACAAATACAGCTACTGGAAGGATTTCATCGCAAGATCCAAACCTTCAAAACATCCCTATAAGGACTGAGGCTGGTAGAAAGATTAGGAAAGCCTTTGTGAGCGAGGACGACTACACACTGCTTGACAGCGACTACTCACAAATCGAGCTAAGGATACTTGCCTACATTGCCAATGATGAAAAGATGCTTCACGCTTTTGAAGAGGGCTTAGATATACACAGAAAAACAGCTTCGGAGGTCTTTGGTATTCCATTTGACGAGGTTGATAGTGAGCACAGAAGTAGAGCAAAGGCTGTTAACTTCGGCATTGTTTATGGTATAAGCGACTATTCATTGTCACAAGACTTAGGAATTTCAAGAAAAGAAGCTAAAGAATATATCGACAACTATTTTGAAAAATTCTCAGGCGTTCATAAATATATGAATGATGTAGTTGAAAAAGCTAAAGAAGATGGCTATGTTAAGACACTTTTTAATAGAAGAAGAAATATACCAGAGCTTCAAAACTCAAACTACAATATAAGAGCTTTTGGCGAGAGAGTTGCGCTAAATATGCCTATACAAGGCACTAGTGCGGACATAATCAAGATTGCCATAGTTAAGATATTTAATAAATTTAGAGAATTAGGTATTGATGCGCACATCATAGTTACCGTTCACGACGAAATCGTTGTTGAAGCAAAGAATGAAGAAGTGGACAAGGTTAGAAAGATTATTAAGACTCTTATGGAAGATATCGATGGACTTGATATGAATCTAAAAGTTGATATTAATCAAGCGGATAATTGGTACGATGCAAAATAATTATATATTGACTGGATCTATTGCTTCAGGAAAATCGTCAGTTTTAAAGATTATAGCTGAAGAAGGATACAATACCATAAGCGCGGATGATGTAGTGAAGGAACTTTACGAGGACGAAGAGTTTTTGAAGAGCTTTAAAAAAGAAATTGGCGAAAAATTTTTTACAATTGATAAAAAGCTTGACAAAGATAAATTAAGAGAGACTCTTTTTAAAGACATATCCTTAAAAAATAGAGTAGAAGCCTTCGTGCATCCACTTGTTTATGAAAAAATAAAAGAAATGCTTTTAGATGGATTTAATTTCATCGAAGTGCCAATGTTTTTTGAGGCACGTGAATATTTTCTTGATTCTAAAATTGAGATTAAAGGCATTATCTTTGTAAATATTGATAAAAAAATACAAGTTTCAAGACTTATGCATAGAAATAAAATTAGTGAAAAAGAGGCTATAGCTATGATAGACACTCGCGTTACAAGCGAAGAAAAGATTAAAGCGTCTAATTATATCATAAATAACAATGCCTCAGAAGACGATTTAAAGAGAGAAGTCTTGAAAACTTTGGAGAGAATAAATGAAGAAGCTAATTAAATTTTTAATAAAACTATTCTTAATAATTTTTGTTATTGAGCTAGTTTATATACATTTTATACCTAGAAAGTATGATGATATCATAGATAAGTACTCTACAGAATACGGTGTAGATAAATCATTTGTCAAGGCAGTTATATTTAAGGAGTCACGCTTTAAGGAGACGGCGGTTTCATCAAAAGGCGCTATTGGCCTTATGCAGCTTATGCCGTCGACAGCTATGTGGCTTATGGACAAGCTAAATATAGATGATTACAGGATAGAAGCTGCTGATAACAATATTAGACTAGGGACATATTACTTGTCATACTTAATGAAGCTTATGGATTCAGATGAAGAGCATGCGCTCCTTGCATACAATGCAGGCCCTGAAAATGCTAAGCGCTGGATCAATGCTGAAGGCTACAATAAAAATGAAATGGATAATTATGTGGATTTTGAAGAGACAAGAAAATATGTAAGAGAAATTAGATTGACAAGAAATATCATTAACTTTATGGACAAGTATGGAATTTTTCTAGATGAGCTTTCAAGTATGTTGGAGGACTTTAGCAAATGAAGAAGAAAATATTATTAATATTAGTATTAGTGTTTTGCGTAAGTCTAATTTCTTGCAAGAAAACTGATGATAACGAAGGCGCACAAAACGAGGCGAGTGAAGCTTATCTACTATCTCAAGGAGGCAATATCAATCTGCCTTTAACACCATTTAAGACATTTAATCCTATACTTAATGACAACCTATACTATTATTACTTTAAAGACCTTATTTATTCAAGCCTTTTAGAAATCAATGATGATTCATCATTAAATAATTTGCTAGCGAGTTCAGTAGAAAAGGTGGATGAGAGAACTTATAGAATCAAGTTAAGAGAGGGCGTTAAATTTCATAACGGCAAAGTTTTAAGCGCGGATGATGTTATCTTTTCATATAATTATATCTTAAATAATAAGGATAGGTCCTTTTATTATAACTTGATAAATGACGAAGGAAATAAAATTTTTAATGGATCTTCAAATTTTACTATCAATAGACTTGATAACAATAGTCTAGAAGTTAAATTTGCAAGTGCAAGTCAAAATAATTTATATAAATTAACATTTCCTATCATATCATCAACAGATGATTACAGTAATTACACGCCTAATGGCACAGGACCCTTCAAGTTCAAGTCATATGATAACAATAAACTTCTTATCTTAGAGAAAAACAAGTCATACTTCAATGGTCAAGCATCCATTGACACAGTTACAGGCATAGTTATAGAGAACCCTTCTAATATTGAGGGCATATTCGAAACAGGTAAGCTTGATATATATACGGCATTTGATTCAAATTACTCAGCGTTTTTAAACAGCTCAAAGTATTCTGTGATTGAATTTCCATCGAATAAGCTTTATTATATTGGCTTTAATCATAAGAAGAAGCCATCCATTGACCTAAGGAAGCTAGTTGAAGCTAGCATAAATAAGGAGCTAATCAATAAAGAGGTGTTCTCGAGCAATTTAGCTTTATGCCAAGGCTTTTATCCTGAAGAATCAATTTTTGGTCTTCACGATATAAAAGAAAAAGAGGATTTATCTAAGCTAAGTATAAAGAAGAACGAAAATCATCAGTACGTCGATGAAAACAATAAGCTGATTAAGCTAAGTATTTTATATAATAAAAACGATGCGAAGAAGAGAGCAATTGCGAATATTATTTATACGCAGCTTGACAACGCTGGCTTTAAAGTAGAGATGCTTGCAAAAGACGCGGGTGATATTAGTTTTACTGAGAACTATGACATCTACGTGGGCGAGTACCTAGTTAACAATGCTTTTGATTTAAGCTATATCTTTTCAAATAGGTCCGCTCTTAACTTTATGGGATACGCTGATGATAGATATGAGGACTTACTTAATCAACTATATAGTAATAAGATAGAATATAAAGAATTAAACAACTATCTTCAAGACGAGAGGATATATATACCGCTTGGTTATGAGAAGAATGCTTTAATATTTAAAGAGAATATGATTTTTGATGTCAAGATTAATTTTCAAAATCTATATTCGAAGATAAAAGATTTAATTATTGTGAGCGCAAAGTCTTGATATTATTCGAATTTAATGTTATAATATTTATTTGTGAAATGGGGTGATTTTATGTCAATACTTAAGACCTTTACTGGAGGCGTTCATATGCCCGAGTACAAGGAATTATCAGAAAAACAAGCTATTGAAGAGCAAAAAGAGCCTAATAAAGTTGTTATTCCACTAAACCAACACGTTGGCGCTGAATGTACGCCGCTTGTAAAAAAAGGCGACTTTGTTAGAGAAGGTCAAAAAATTGGTGATAGCGATGCATCTTTATTTGCTCCTGTTCATGCAAGTATTTCTGGTATAGTTAGAGATATTGGCAAAGTTTACACTACAGGAGGCTGGCTAGTTAATTCAATCACTATTGAAAAAGCAAGTGATGAAGAATTAGAAGCTCTAGGCAATCCAAACAGTAGTGAACTTTTAATGGAAGGTTACGGTGACTTTAGAAACTTATCTAAAGAAAAAATCATCGAACTAATTAAAGAAGCAGGAATTATAGGTATGGGTGGAGGAGCGTTCCCATCATTTGCAAAACTACAATCGTCAGAT
>NZ_CAKPYL010000066.1 GCF_934202865.1 uncultured Fenollaria sp.
AATTAAATCTTTTATTATATATTTTTTCTAATCTATTTCTTCTATCAGGGTCTTCAAATATCCAGTTTTTAAAAGCCTCCTTAATTAATTCTTGCTTCTGACTAGCAAGTAAAGTTTCTTTTTTATTTAAAACAGAAGTTTTTGAGCCATCATCATTTATAACTTGATCGAAAATTCGTGTATCTTTTAAGTTTAGAGCCTCTTCTATTAGCTTATATGCGTTAACTCTACTAGTTCCATAGGTCATATTAGCTAAGTCATTGTATGAATCTACACTTTTGCCCTCAACATTCCACTCGCTTGTCAATGGCGAAAATCTAACAGATATATTCCACCTATCAAAATTAGGAGTCTTTAAAAGGTTAAACATAAAGTCCTCAACATCTTCTTCTGGTATCCAAGTTGCTCCTAATCTAACATTAATATCACTTGCTGTTAGCTCTATAGGCATAACTTCTTTTAGCCTGACTTTTTGAAAATTTAATTCCTTGAGCTCTTTTTCCATTTCTAGTTTTTGATCTTCAGGTAATTGTTCTTTCAGAATATTGAAACGACTAATATATTCATTTAAACATTCTATTTTATTTCTAATATTGCCACTAAGATATTCATCTTTAGCTACATAATCAAAATGTAAAGGACTACCATCAATATAGTTTTTAAATGGCAATGAATTGTTAATTTTATCATATGAACTTATGTCAAGGAAGATTTCTCCCTCTAGCTCATTTATTAAAACATCTCTATCCTTGCCTGTTAGCTCTTGCATATAGTCAAAGTCAACATCACCTCTTTGTGAGACAGAAAGCACTAACGCTTCAAGTGAAGTATCAACATGGTCTACTACTTTTGCCTTTACAATAGTTCTTTTAGTAAATATATCACCCTTAGCTTTAAAGTTGTTATTATCGTCTAAGATTTCTATTGAAGATAAAAGGGGAAAATTGCTATCATCTCGTAGTAATTTTATATTGTTTTTATCGTTGATTATTCCATATTTTGCAACAAAATCATCATATACTTCATTTAATTTTAACTGGGATTCTTGTATATCAGCATCCGAATAATCTTCTTTTTGTCTGTCAATTACAACTTTTAGTGCATCCTTAACAGCAATATAGTCTCTAATTTTATCTTTATTTTTATCTGTTATATTTTGTTTAATAAGAATAGAATTCTCTCTAAAATAAACATCATTATCAATAATTGTATAAGAGAAGTTCTTAACATCGTCTGTCGCAGGAATACTTATATCTTCATCTTGCAATAGCTCTACCTTTTCATATTTATTGTTTGAGGATATTTTACTACTTGCTATGTTAAATAAATTTTCAAAATTAGAGTTTTCTTTTTCAGCACAAGTAAGTTCATCTCCAAATCTACCTGATACAACTTTCATATCGCCAAGCACCATTTGAGGATTATCAACAAAATATTTGTTATATACTAATCCATCTTTATTTTCTGAAAGATGTATCCAATCGTCATCTCTATCAATGACTGAATCTCTCTTTTTAAGAAAGATAATATCAGAAGTTACTTCTGTTCCAGCAAGTCCTTTAAAAGTATTATTTGGAAGTCTTATCGCTCCTAGAAACTCTGCTCTTGCATTTATATATCTCCTGACTGTTTCGTCTTTTTTATCCATAGTACCCGAGGAAGTTATAAAGGCTATAATGCCTCCATTCCTCACTTTGTCTATTGATTTAGCAAAGAAGTAGTCATGTATTAAAAAATTACTTTTATTATATTCACGATCGTTAAGCTTGAAGTCCCCAAATGGAACATTGCCTATCGCTAAGTCGAAGAAATTGTTAGAAAAATTAGTTTCCTCAAAGCCTTTAACCTGTATATTAGATTTAGGATATAAGGCTTTTGCTATTCTTCCACTTATCGAGTCAAGTTCTACACCATAGACTTTAGAGCCTCTCATATCAGCAGGTAAATTACCAATAAAATTTCCAATACCTGCAGATGGCTCTAAAACATTCCCAGAATTAAAACCCATATCGCTAAGAGTTTTATACATTCCGTCCATTACTATTTTTGGAGTATAAAAGGCTGTAAGCGTAGATTCTTTAGCATTTTTATACTCTTCTTCGCTTAAACTCTCTTTTAAAAAAGCTCTTGCTGTAAGCCATTGTCCTTCTTTGCTTTCGTCAAATACATCTGCAAGTCCACCCCAACCAACATATTTAGCAAGAGTTTCTTGCGTATCAGCATTTAGTGTCAATTCGCCATTTTCAATTTTCTTTAATGTAGATATAGCCTCTATATTATTTTTAAGCCTTTCTGACGGAGTTAGCTTTTCAACTAAAACTTCATTTGTAATTTGAAAGTTTTTTAAGTTTGGATCAATAAAAAAAGAAGCCTTGTTAGCTTCTTTCTCCAAATCTTTATCATCTGCTATTCTTCTATTATCTCCTTGATTAGCATCTCTCTCAATGCTGACATCATCACTGGATATTGTGGACTGTCCTCGCTCTCTATCTTCCACGCTTTCATCATTCTCGGCTTTTCCGTCTTGATGAAGTTCTCGGCTCTCACTTGCGTCTCTCTCAAGTGGTCTATCAAGGTCTTGTCCCAATATAGTTCCTGCAGTTTCATCCAATTCTCGTCTGTGTGTTCCAGCGATAGATAGTCCAGTCTCATTATCGCCCAATTCACTCCATGTATCTTTTGAAATTCCTCGTCCGCTAGTAGCTCGCTCTCCGCTATCTCGTTCATCTTGTAAGCCATCTCCTCTGTGTCCTCGCACTGATCGAACGGACTCTCTATCTTCTTCTTTGTGTATTGTTTCAAACTCTCCTCGAAGCTCATTTTCTATACCTCCTATATCTTTTCTTTCTACTTCATCACTATTGTACATTATATCATTAACGCTTGTCAAGCCTTTTGATCTTTTTATTTCTATAGATTTTTCCATTATATCTTCTATAATATTATGGCTTGTAGTCGAAACTATATCTCCCACGTATTCAAGCGATATTGGTGTAAGTTCTGAAATATTTTCTTTTACATTATCAATATCTATTGGATAAAGTATGTTAAATCTGCTTGCTACAGAGTAAGATATTGACTCTCTCATAAACTTTTGAAAGCTTAATTTTTTATCAGCACTAACTTTAAGGTCATTAAGTGCAACATCTATATCTTCGTCTCCATATATTCTGCTTAACGCAAATATGTTCTCATTAAGCACATCACTTGGCTGAAACCTATTTTCAGAAATTGTATTTTTTAAAACATCAATATCTGAATTAAAATCAAATTGCCAATAATCTACAGATTTAATTTTATTTACATTTCTAACAATAGGTGTAGTTTGGCTTATATCAAAGATATAATCGACAGACTTTTTATATTTATCTGCTAAATAAGGAATGCCTTTTTCGCCCCTTAAAACTGCCCTATTATAATTCTTTTTCCAAAAGTCATAACCAGCACAAGCTTTAGCATTCGGAACTTTATTATAAATGCTTAATTGCGTTACAAAGTCATATCTTTGATTATTGCCTACTACTTTTAAAAGCTTTAGATATTCTTTTTCACTTGCAAGTATATTATCTTTTACTATCTCTTTATTGTTTAAAAAATCATTTATTCTCATCTTACTTCCTCCCGATAAAACAAAAAACAGAGCCTAAAGTGGCTCTGCTGTTGTTGTTTGTTTTTCATCTTTAACTTGATTGTTATCTTCTTCTATCTCTTTTTCAACTCTATTGATTGCTTCTTTTTTATCCATAGACTGTTGTAGCTTCTTCATTTTTTCCTCTTTGTATATTTCATATTTTGCTTTGAATTCTTCAACAAATTTTGTATAGTAGTCAATGTTTTCAGGTTCATCAAGCGTATAAAAGTATGAACGAGCGTCTAAAAATGAAGCAAAGTCTCTTGCATCCCATATAATAAATAAGTCTCTTTCAGTATGAGGTACTCTTATATATAAATATTCATCATTATCTTCGTCATATCTGCCAATAGAATACTTTTTAATACTGCCCAACACTTCTTCAATGTTTTCTTTAATTGAATCATCTTCACTATCTTCACTATTTTTTACAAAATTATATACATTGTATAGTGAATTCATAAGCTTATTAAACTCTTCTTTATCGTAATTTAATTTAATTATTGCCATTATATGCACCTCCTATATTTAAAAGATATTACTTAAAGTTTTTTTATATCTTTCAACTAGCTCTGTTACGTTACTTTCAATTTCTTTTATAAAATCATCTGCATCTACTTCTCCAGAACTTATTTTTGATAGCTTCATTTCCCAGTCAGATGTAGTGTCTGCCGATTTAAATTTATCTTCCACTATTGAAACTAACATGTTTCCTTTATCTGTAATAAGCAAATTCTTTTTATCTCTTTTAATTAGCTCTCTACAAATTAAGCTTTCAATTATACTAGCTCTAGTTGCTGGTGTACCTAAACCTTTCCTTTCAACTTCTATATTTTTATCTAGCGAATCAACACCAGCTGTTTCCATAGCTTTTAAAAGAGTATTTTCATTGTAGTGACTTTGTGGCTTTGTATATTTTTCTGACAATTCAAAGGATACAAGCTTAATTGAATCGCCTTGATTTAAGCTTGGAAGCTTGCTATCTTCTTTTGATTTTATATATTCTTGCAAATATTTAGTAAAACCTTGTTCAACTACTGATTTGCCCTTTGCACTAAATTTGTGCTCTCCAAATATAAGTTCAACGCTTGTATTTGACTCAATTAAATTGTCTGAGCAAGAAGCTAATAGTTTGTTTTTAATTAAGTTATAGATATTATATTCTTTATCTGATAAACCATCTGCCTTAGCTATACCTGTAAGTGTAGGAATTATTGCATAGTGATCTGTAACTTTTGATGAATCGAATATTGAATTGAAATTATCTTCATTGACAACATAATCATTTTCAAGACCTTGTAATAATTCTTTAATTGTTTCAGTCATATCGTTTGTTAAATATCTACTGTCAGTTCTTGGATAAGTTACAAGCTTCTTTTCATAAAGACTTTGTGTAGTATTTAGAGTATCGTTTGCACTATACCCAAAATACTTATTTGCTTCTCTTTGCAATGTAGTCAAGTCATAAGGCTTATCAGGCTTAATGTTTGCCTCTTTATTTTCTACGCTTGTAAGCTCTATATCTTTATTAGAATATTCACTTTTAATATTTTCTAACAAGCTATTTGCTACGCTTAAATCATCAATTCTTTCTGATACAAGCTTTATATTGTCGCTTGCTATATCTACTGTATAGTACTTTTGCTTTTTAAAAGTGCTTATTTCACTATCTCTTTTAGCAATTAGATATAAAGTTGGAGTTTGAACTCTGCCGACAGAATAAGTTTGATCGTACAGACAAGAATACAGTCTGCTTAGGTTCATTCCAACTAACCAGTCCGCAATAGCTCTCGCACTTGCCGACTTATATAAGTTCTCATAATCTTTGCCATCTTTAAGATTTTTAAAGCCATCTTCAATCGCTTTATTTTCCATTGAAGAGATCCAAAGCCTTTGAATTTTCTTCTTACATTTAGCTTGATTGTATAC
>NZ_CAKPYL010000067.1 GCF_934202865.1 uncultured Fenollaria sp.
GTAATATAATGATTACGCTGTATGCACTTATGTTTTTAAACATCTTAGTCCCCCAATTTTAATTCTACTATAGAATTCTTCTTCACTTCTTTGTCTGGCTCAGGTCTTTGCTCTTTAACAAGGCCATCGCCCTCAATCTTTAGCTTAAGTCCAACTTTTTCAGCAAGGCCAAAGGCTTCGTCTCTAGTCATGCCCTTAAAGTCAGGCGTTAGTATGATGTCGTCCTTCTTCGCTTCAACATCAAGCGTTATAACCGTGCCCTTATCAACAAAGACGCCCGGATTAATGCTTTGCGAAATGATTAAAGACTCATCTGTATACTCTGTATATTTAGTGTCAAAGCTTAAAGATAGGTCCGCAAGCTCAAGTCCCGCCTCGCCCATAGTCTTGTTCTTTAAGTCTGGCACTTGTACTTTTTCATTTTGTACTTCACTAACCGCACTTGCTGGCGGTATCTTGTAGTAGTCGATTATAAATTTTGCTACGTCTTGAAAAATAGGTGCCGCTACCAATGATCCATAAGCTACACCGCTGTGTGGCTCATCCACAATTGCTAAAACAACAAATTCTGGCTTATCAATTGGAAATGCTCCAACGAAGGATGATATATAAGCGTTCTTCTTGTACTTGCCGTCAACAATTTTTTGTGCTGTACCAGTCTTACCGCCTATTCTGTAGCCATCTATCCTTGATCTTTTGATGTGACCATCTCTAACAACGCTTTCAAGAAGCTTCTTCATGTGCTCGCTTGTTTCTTCTGAAATAACTCTTCTTCTGACAACGCTCTTTGGCGTTTCAACAACATTGCCAAAGTCATCAACTGTCTTCAAAACTAATTTTGGTTTATAAAGCGTTCCGCCATTAACAACCGCGCATATGGCGTTCGCCATCTGTATAGGTGTAACTGCAAGTCCATGACCATAAGACATAGTCGCTAGTTCAACTGGACCTATAGTGTTAATATTTGTCGGTAGTATGCCTAAACTTTCGCCTGGCAAATCCACTCCACTCTTCTCGCCAAAGCCAAAGGCTTTAGCGTATCTAAGTATATCGTTTTTACCTAAGATATTACCAATTTGAACAAAGGCAACGTTACATGAGTTGTTTAGGGCTTTCGAAATGTTTTGAGTGCCGTGAGCAGTGTGATCGGCGCACGACAAGGTTCTTCCATAAACGTCAATTGAGCCAGAGCATGAAAAGCTCATATTGTCATTAAGCTTGCCCTCTTCAAGTCCTGCCGCTAGGTTAATAACCTTGTATACAGAACCGGGCTCGTATGAGTCACTGATGGCGTTATTACGCCACTTATCGAAGAGGATTTGATTTCTCTCTTCATCACTTGCTTCGTCCCAAACTGTCTCGTCAATATCATCTGGCTTCTTTCTCGGCTCGTTTAGATTGTATCTACCAGTATTTGCTAGAGCAAGTATAGATGAGTCGCGCGGGTCCATAACTATGATGGATACTGATTCAGCACTTTGTTTTTCTCTTGCTTCGTCAGCTATCTTTTCTACTTCTCTTTGAAGTTTTTCATCTATAGTCAAAACTACGTTGACACTTTTTTTGCCTTCGATAATTCTTTCTTCTTGATTAGGAAGTGCGTTAACCATATTGGCTTCAAGCTGTTGAACCTTTTTTGATTCTCTTCCTTCTAGTGCTTCATTTAGCTTAACTTCAAGGCCATTGATACCGACGTTGTCAATATTGTTAAAGCCTATTAGCTGAGATGCAAGGTCATTGAATGGATAGTATCTCTTTGCCTTCTCTTCTACTTCAAGTACTGTTCTAAACTTTACTTTGCCCATACTTTCCTTGAATTTCTTGTAATCATCAAGCTCCATCTCTTCAACTACTCTGATTCTGCTCTCATATGTAATCTTGTCGTAAACGTCTCTTGAGTCTTCTCCAGTCATTTCAGCTATCTTTGAAGCGACCTCTTCAGCTATCTCCTTGTAAGTTTTTTCTCTTTTTAATCTAGCTTCTTCCTTCTCATTTTCATCTTCTTTGAATGGAACGCTCCAGAAAGTCACTATGTTTTTGTTAACTGCCAAGGGCTTGTTGTTCCTGTCGTAGATAAAACCTCTTTGATTACCAAGGCTAACTGCCTTAGTCCATTGACCTACAGCGTACTCTTTATAGCCTTTTGCATCCAATATCTGAACTTTAAATAGCTGTACTAAAAATAATGCAATTATAAATCCAAAAAAAGCCAGAACAACCAAAATCCTATTATACTTGTTAGGAATTTTAGATTTGCCTGTCTTTTTCTTTCTATGTCTATCGCTTGTCGGCGTTTTCATTTTCTTTCACTTTCTTCTATACTTTGGTCAATGTCTGAATCAAGACTAACAATAACTTTATCGTCAATCTCTCTTTCTTCTTTACTGTTTGTATTTATGTTTAATATTTGCGCTTCATTAGGGTAGATCATTCCAAGCTTAGTTCTAGCTTCGTACTCAATCGCACCAGCATTTTTAAGACTTTCAAGCTTTGCAGTTTCGTCTATAAGAGTAGTCTTAAGCCTATTGATCTCAGCGTCACTATGGTTAATAGAGTTTTGCACTCTAGTGATTCTGTCAGCGCAAAAAACAAGCATAGTAAATACAAGACCGATAGCTATAGCGCACAAAACAGTTCTCACGAAGAAAACATTAACGACTCTCTCCTTTGCTTTGGCTTTATGCTTAACGTTCTTTTTTACAAGTGGTTTGCTTACTGTCCTTTCTTGCGAATAAACTGGACTATCATATAATTTTCTCGCTGCAGATGACATAGTGTACCTCCCCTATACTCTTTGAGCTATCCTAAGCTTAGCGCTTTCGCTTCTTGGATTAGCTTTTAATTCTTCTTCGCTTGCTACAAGTGGCTTATTGTTAACAAGCTTTAACTTTCTCTTGTGATTGCATGTGCAGATAATGCTCTCTGGCGGGCAAATGCAATCAAGCGTGTTAAATTTAAATATATCTTTAACGATTTTGTCTTCCATCGAATGAAATGTTATTACAGCTATCCTTCCATCCGTGTTTAAAATGTCGATAGCGTCTTGCAAGGCAGCGTTTAATGCGCCAAGCTCATCATTTACCTCTATCCTTAAGGCTTGAAAAGTCTTTTTAGATGGATGTTTGTTCTCCCTCGCCTTTTTTGGTATTGCCCTCTTAATTACGTCAGTCAGTTCAAATGTAGTCTCTATCGGTTTTTCTTCTCTATATTCACAGATAAACTCAGCTATCCTCCTAGCCCATCTCTCTTGCGAATATTTGTAAATTATTTCTTCTAATTCTTCCTTAGTATATGTATTAACGATGTCGTAAGCAGATTTACCGCTCTCTTGATCCATGCGCATATCAAGCTTCGCGTCCATCCTATATGAAAAGCCTCTATCCTTGTTATCAAGCTGATAAGACGATACTCCTATATCAAGAAGTATGCCGTCTAGGTGATCAATGCCTAAGCTTTGGCAAATGGCTTTGACATTCCTATAGTTATCGTGAACTAATTTAAAATTGCCGCCTACGCTTGATAGCACTTCGTTCGCTTTATTAAGAGCTTCCCTGTCCCTATCGACACCTATTAGTAAGCCATCATCATTCAGTCTCTTTAATATCTCTTGTGAATGGCCCGCTCCGCCAATGGTTCCGTCTAGGTAAATGCCGCTAGGCTTTATATCGAGGCCATCTATCACTTCAGAAAGCATTATAGGTATGTGCTTAAACTCCATAACTACTCTCTCTTTATGTTATTTGCAAGCTCTTCAAGAGGTGCAACAGTTGCTTTGTAGTTCTTATAAACTTCTGTATCCCAAATTTCAATTCTCTTTCTAACGCCAATTATGTAAACGTCGCCCTTTATATCCATCATATCTCTAAGCATTTCAGGTAGCATAACACGGCCGTTCTTGTCCATGTTAGCCTCGTTCATGTAAAGGAACATCTCACGTTCAAATTTTCTGTTTTCTAGAACAGTATCAGGCAAGTCATCGAATTGCTCAAGCTTTTTCTCATAAGTTTCACGGTTATAAATGTAGATACATCTGTCGTATCCCCTTGTGATTATGAAGTCTTTACCAAGTTCATCACGCATTTTAGAGGGTATGATAACCCTCCCGTTTGAATCAATACTATGTTTAAATAAACCCATGAACATTGATAACACCTTCTTAATGCTATTCTAAACATTAATAACCATTTCGAACCATTTCTAGCTTCTTTACAACCATTTTAAACCATTTTCATATATTTTACTAGTAATATTACAATCATGTTACACAAATGTCTAAAAAATACTACTTTAGTAGTATTTTTTGTAGTATTAAAAATATTGCAAAAGAAAAATGACTAGCTTTTTTGACTAGTCATTAATATCTATGGGCTTATTAACTTTTATATAGAGATTATATCATCAGTTAATTTTGTATCTTTTAATTATTTATAACTAATAAGTTTTTTAAACAAATTAACAATTACATTCACTATAATTAAACTTATAAGCGAAATTACCACACATGCAAGCAATATTTTGATTAAACTATATGCGTTTTCATAATGAATGTTATTTAATAATATTGAAAATATAATCACAAAACAAATTAGTAAAAATTTTTTATTTAATTTCATGGTTAACACCTAGTTTTTTCACACCTTTATTTTTATTTCACTTCTTAGCACTTTCATTTAATAATTCAACTTTAAACTCGTTTTTATACACTCTAATTACATCCTCGCCATTAAGTTTAGATAGCTTTGCTTTGCCTATCTCTTCACCTGCATCATTAATTAGTAATACTTCTTTTGTATCAGTATACTCATCTTCAGCTCTTTCCGTTTTTATTGTATTTGATACTATATTAAACTTAATTATCTTATCATCAATCTTAATAGCATCCGTATTAGACATGACTTTGTTAGCTTTGACAAATAAAGTATCTGGATCAAAATATGGATAGTAGACAAAAACTTTATATACAAATGCTAGTAAAGCTATAATTAATACTATCAAAAAAATCTTATCGTTAAGTCTTTTTTCATGGCTTTCCCAAGCCGCATTGTTCTTTTCTTTCATTTGATTCTCACTCCATATCATTCTTTCTAATTTAATACTATCCTTAATTTAAGTATATGCCTTAAATTTATTCATGTCAAATGAGTTCTTGCTTTTTTATGATTTTATTAAATTATAATGAATAAATCTTATCAGCTACCTTTTCAAAAT
>NZ_CAKPYL010000068.1 GCF_934202865.1 uncultured Fenollaria sp.
GCCTTGAACGATAGCGAGTATTATTGCTTTAAGTAATGTCATTATTTTACTCCTGTCGAGCCAAAGCCGCCATCTTGTCTTTCAGAGTCTGAAAGCTCATCTACTTCTTCAAAATCAATCTTTTCGTACTTAGATAAAACCATTTGAGCGATTCTCATACCATTCTCAATAGTAAAATCTTCTTTTGAAAAGTTTATTAGAGGCACTTTTATTTCCCCTCTGTAATCACTGTCAATAGTACCTATACCATTGACAAGACCAATGCCGTGCTTAATGCTAAGACCTGATCTTGCTCTGATTTGAACTTCGTAAGATGAAGGTATCTCTAGATAGATACCTGTACTTACTAGTTTAAACTCTCCTGCCTTTAATACAAGATCTTCATCGAGTGAAGCTCTTATGTCAACGCCGGCAGAGTTTTCTGTTTGGTATTTTGGTATATCGTTTTTACTCTTATTTATTATTTTAATAGTAGCCATATTTTATCCTAATTATTTAGATTCATCTTCAGAATTTTCTACCAAGGCTTTTCTTGAAAGATTGATTCTACCTTGTTCGTCAATAGATGTAACTTTAACCATGATTTCGTCGCCAAGCTTTAATACATCTTCAACTTTATTTACTCTTTCCTTAGAGATTTGTGAAATGTGTAGTAAGCCTTCTTTGCCGTTTAATACTTCAACAAAGGCACCGAAATTAGTTATTCTATTAACCTTGCCAAAGTAAACTTCGCCAACTTCTACTTCTTTAACGATGTCTTCAATCATCTTCTTAGCGCCGTTTACGCCATCCATAGTATCAGCTGAGATGTATACGTCACCGTCATCAGTGATATCAATCTTAGCACCTGTTTCTTCGATAATCTTGTTAATTACCTTTCCGCCTGAACCGATAACGTCTCTAATCTTGTCTGGATCAATCTTGATAGTTGCTATCTTAGGAGCGTATTCTGATAATTCTGCTCTTGGTTCTGAGATAGCTGATGTGATTACATCAAGTATTTGGAATCTCGCTGTCTTAGCTTGTTCTAGAGCAGTCTTCATTATCTCTTCGTCTATACCTTGAACTTTGATATCCATTTGCATAGCTGTGATACCGTCCTTAGTACCAGCTACTTTAAAGTCCATGTCGCCAAGGTGGTCTTCAAGGCCTTGTATATCTGTTAATATCTTAGTAGTTTCATCTGACTTAATAAGTCCCATAGCGATACCAGCTACTGGTTTTTTAATAGGTACACCCGCATCCATAAGAGCTAGTGTTGAACCGCAAATACTTGCTTGTGATGAAGAACCATTTGAGCTTAGTACTTCTGATACAAGTCTAATAGTGTATGGGAACTCTTCAAGTGTTGGTATAACTGGAACTAAAGCTCTTTCAGCAAGTGCTCCGTGACCAATTTCTCTTCTGCCTGGGCTTCTAAGCGGTCTAACGTCTCCTACTGAATATGGTGGGAAATTGTATTGATGCATGTAGTGTTTTTCGCCTTCTTCAACTAGACCGTCTTGTGATTGGCTGTCGCCGAATGAGCCAAGTGTAGCTATAGTTAATACTTGAGTTTGACCCCTCTTGAATAGTCCTGAGCCGTGTGCTCTTGGTAATAAGCCAACTTCAGCTGAAAGTGGTCTGATTTGTTCAGTATTTCTTCCGTCTGGTCTTAAGTTTCTTTCAAGTATACCTTTTCTAAACTCTTCGCTTGTGATATCGTCAATAGTCTTTAGTATGCTCTTTTGATCATCTGGATACTTTTCTAGATATTTATTTACTATAGTATCCTTAAGTGATTCACTGTTTTCAATTCTTTGAACCTTGTCAGCTTCGAATATTGAGTTTTTGATGTCTTCTCTAAATTCTTCATCTATTTCTTTAAAGATTTCTTCTTTAGCTTCAAATTTTTCAAATGAATATTTTTCTTTGCCTATCTTTTTGATGATTTCTTCTTCAAATTCACATACTTCTTTAATTGCTTCATGTCCTTTTAATATAGCCTTAATCATTTCTTCTTCAGAAACTTCATTTGATCCTGATTCTACCATCATGATGGCGTCTTTTGTTCCTGATATACATAGGTTTATATCTGATTTTTCCATCTCTTCTTGAGTCGGATTTATAACGTATTCGCCATCTATAAGTCCAACGTAAACTGCTGCAGTTGGTCCGTTAAATGGTATATCAGAAATACATAGAGCTACTGATGAACCAATCATGGCAGCGATTTCTGGGCTATTATCAGGATCTACTGATAGTACTGTTGCTATAACTTGTACGTCATTAAAAAAGCCCTCAGGAAATAAAGGTCTAATTGGTCTATCAATCAGCCTTGAAGTTAAAACTGCTTTCTCTGAAGGTCTTCCCTCTCTCTTTATATATCCTCCTGGTATCTTACCAACAGAATAAAACTTTTCTTCGTAGTCTACACTTAGTGGGAAGAAGTCTACCCCTTCTCTAGGTGCTTTTGTGCTTGTCGCATTAACTAAAACGTAAGTATCTCCATACTTAACTAAGCAAGAACCACTAGCTTGCTCGCACATCTTTCCTGTTTCAATTTCTAAAGGTCTACCTGCTAAGGTAGTTTTAAAATTTTCTTGCATCTCACATCTCCTTTAATCTAACAAAAGAGCGGGATAGCCCCGCCCTCTTTATCCTCTGATATTTAATCTTTCTATCAATTCACGATATTTATCAATATCAGTGTCATACAAATATTTTAGAAGACCTTTTCTCTTACCGATCATTTTAAATAAACCTCTTCTTGAGTGATGGTCTTTCTTGTGTGTCTTTAAGTGTTCTGTAAGATCATTGATTCTCTTAGTAAGTATAGCTATTTGAACTTCTGTAGAACCAGTGTCTCCTTCATGCATTTTAAAATCGTCAATGATTTTTGATTTTTCTTCTTTTGTTAACATTTAATGTTTCCCCCTTAATAATATTTGCCTCAGCCAAGTGTATCGACGGGAACGATATACGTAGCATAAGGTACCTATATTAGTATATCATGAACTTTAGCATTTGTAAAGCATTTTATACTCATAATTATAAATAATCTTCAAAATTTTTTGCAAAATCTATATCGCTTTTAATTTGTTTGACTAAATCATCTTTATCGTCGAAGTTTAACATATCTCTAATCCTATAGATGAAATATAATCTAATAGTATCGTCATATATATCACCATCGAAGTCAAAGATATTTGTCTCGACACTAATGAAGTCTTCGTTAAAGCTTAAGTTTTTGCCTACGCTTGTAACTGATTTATAAATCTGGTCCTTAATCTTAATCTTTGTTACATATACGCCTTGGTATGGAATGATGTAGCCTGTATTAATATTGAGGTTTGCAGTTGGTATGCCAACCGATGAGCCAAATTTCTTGCCATGAATAACCTTTGACTTGATTGAGTAGTACCTCGATAAGTCTTTGTTCGCGCTCATCACTTCACCTGATAGTATCAATTTTTTAATATTGCTCGATGAAATCTTTTGCATCTCTTCATCAAGTTCAAAATTTAATACTACTGCTTCTCCGCCTGCTTCTTGCATCATCTCTTTAAGAAGTGCAGTGTCACCAAGTCTATCTATACCAAAAGTATAATCCTCTCCCGAGTAAGTCCTTATCGCGTTTAATCTGTCTAGTAGTATCTCCTTAACAAAGGCTTTTGGATCAGTTCTTTTAAGCTCATCCGTAAAATCAATCAGATAAACAGTATCTATACCAAGCTCTTCAAGTATCTTAATCTTGTCATCAATTGGCGTGATGCTCTTAGCGCCTTTAAAGTCAAGCAATAAAACAGCTGACTCTACATTATTGCGTCTCGCATCGCTTATGCAGCTCTTAATTATTTTTAAGTGACCTAAGTGCATGCCATCGAAGTAGCCAAGCGCTATATAGCATTCTTCACTTTTAAACTCATCTTTTAAATTAATTATCCTCATATTTATAAACCTTTTTCATATAAATATTCTTTCTGCCATTCTCATCTTTTTTCACATAGCCAATGCCGCAGAATTTATCAGCGCAGTAAACCTTGTATTGCTCTTCATTGTAAGCATCGCTTACGTATGAGTTCATACCATTTTGAACCGCTTTAAATCTCTTTTCGTGAAGCTTTATTACTGGCAAATCTATAAGCGTATCGACTGGAATAAGGTCATCTTCATCCATATCGTCTATGCAAATTGCCTCATCTATTTTTAATGGTCCACTATAGTACCTCATAAGGTAATCGATATATGATATTGCACCTAATTTTTGAGCTATATCAAAGGCTAGCGTACGAATGTATGTTCCTGTAGAAACCTCACTCATGACTATGGCGTAGGATTTATCCTTATTGAACTTCAATAGTCTGTTCTTATAAATTTGAACAGTTTTTGCTCGTGAAGCAGTGTCTACGTCAATATTTTCTCTCGCTAGCTTATACATAGGAATCCCGTCAATCTTCTTCGCAGAGTACTTTGGCGGAACTTGCTCATAAGGCCCTTCCATCTCTTCTAATACTCTTAATAAATCGCTCTTTTCAAAGTTCCATGGCTCTTCATCACAAATTTCTGATTCAGCATCTAAGGTCTCTGTAGTTTTACCAAAGATTATTCTATATATATAGGCCTTTTTGTCAAAGCCTAAGAAGTCTATAAACTTACATGCCTCTCCGACTGTTATGGGTAAGACGCCAAAAGCCATTGGATCTAAGGTTCCTACGTGTCCAGTCTTCATCTTGCTAAGGTACTTCACCTTATTTGTGTAGTATCTGCTGGACCTTCCCTTCTCCTTAAACACGTTGACTACGCCACTAATTTGCATCGTCAACATATCCTTTCAGCTTTTTAATTAGTTCATCTAAGTCGCCCTTATACGTAAAGCCCGCAGCGTATTTATGTCCACCGCCATCAAAGTCTTCGCCAATGCTGCCTACATCGTATTTATACTTACTTCTTAAAGAAGCTTTGTATATGTCCTTTACTTCTTTGATTATGGCTATCATGTCATAATCTTCAAGGCCTTGTAAAAAAGATAATATATCGTCAGTATCGTCCCTACTTGTATTAGTCTTAAGAA
>NZ_CAKPYL010000069.1 GCF_934202865.1 uncultured Fenollaria sp.
TTATCGGCAATTTTTTCTATGCTCTCATTATGTGAAACTAAAATTACTGTTTTATCTTTTGTAAAATCTTTGATGCAATTTATGACTAAGTCTGAGTTATTTTTATCTATATAATTAAGCGGCTCATCAAAGATAAATACTTCTCCTGTGCTTTGAAAAGCTCTTTCAAGCTCAATAAGCTTCTTCTCTCCACCTGATAGATTATTCATGCTTGATGCAAGAACTGTATCCAAGCTGAGATTATTTTTCTCTAAGGCTTTATTTATCTTTGTATCTTTATCTATACTTTTATTTGAAAACATATTGATATTTTCTATTAATGTTCCATAAAATATATCTGCCTTATCTGGTACTAGCCTTATCATCTTGTTTAATAGATTTGATTCTTTATCCACTTCACTGTCATTTAAAATTATTTTTCCACTATAATCAGTCTCAAGACCTGATATTGCTCTAAGAAGGCTTGTCTTGCCAGAGCCATTACTTCCCTTTATCAGTATCTTATCGCCTTTTTTTACCTCTAAATTAATTTTATCTAAAATTAGTTCATTGTATTCTATGGATAAATCTTTTAGCTCTAGGCTTTCAAAATCTTTTGCATTCTCATCTATAAATTTGCTTTCAAAGTTAATTACGCTAGTCAATCTTTCTTTGTGCATTTCATACAAGGACTTCTCTCTTGGATATGACATGTAAAACTCAATTGGGTTCCAAAGCTTTGATACATATTGACTGAATAAAATCAAGGTACCTATACTGACTGAGCCTTTAAATACTAAAAAGCCACCGAAGATGTATATGATTAGGTCGAGTATATTTAAAAGTCCGTTCGACATAAAATAGTCATAAACTATATCAATCTTTAGTCTTTCAAAAACTTTTTCTAGATACTTATCTAAACTCGCTTCATTTTTTATAATTGTATCTTCACTTGAATTAAAGGCTTTTATCGTGTAATTATAATTATAAAATTCTTCGATATTACTATTAAGCTTTTCATTTGCTTCTTCTATATCTTTGTTAACTGCAGCTTCTTTCTCGCTCATCTTGTTTTGTATGAAGTAAAATATTGGTAGTATTATGAGTATAGATGCGCTCAAATAAATATTTTCTCTTAACATTAAAATAATGATAAGAATTAAATAAATGGCTTTAACTATTCTCTTATATGGTATTTCAATTATAAAGCTTCTGGTGCCTTCAAGGTCTGAATTGAAAAGCTGTATGATTGATCCCAAAGATTTGCTCTTTAAATTGTTTAAACTTTCAAAGCCAAGGTACTTGTAAAATTTACTTCTAAGCCTTCTTAGTTCTTTTTCTTCATAATAAATCATGAAGTAATACGAAAGAGCTAATGTGCTTATGAAAGCTAATATCAGAATTGCAAATATTATTGCATTAAATTTGAATAAAGCATAATTTTTATCGCTAACTGCATCGACTATCCTTTTAATAAAGATGGACAGCACAAGTGATATGAGCATGTTCATGCTTTGGAATATGTAATATAAATATTTAATAAGTTTATTATTTTTCTTCATATATATCACCTCTTACTGTGAACTAATTTAATTATATACCTTAGATGTAATTTTATCAAGATGAGCACAAAAAAAGATAAGCTCAATGAACTTATCTTTCTAGTCTATCTTCCGCCATAAAACTTCATCTTTATTAATCTAGCTAGGCTTGTTGGAACGACTTTTTCGTCTGTGCCAAGTATCATTGTAAGTGCGTGCTGATTTGCTATGCCGTTTTTTGTAAACTGTATTGAGCAGCTTGCGCAATATGTTGTGACCATGCTATCATAATTTTTAAGTCTAGTTAAAAGTGCTTTTGCTATCTCGGGTTCGTCGCGGCTCGCAAGTCCGCCTAGGCCGCAGCATAGAACGTCTTTGTAATCGCTTTTGGCGTTTGGCATAAAATATTTTAAATCTTTAAACATCTCTTTATGAACTTTGTCTGGACATGGGTGGTAGATGTGAAACTCATCTTCAAAAACCTTGCCTATGCCTAGCTCATGAAGCTTTTCATATATTGTTATTACGTTTATGTCTGTATAATCTTTAAAGAAGTGGTAGCAGTTTGGGCAGCATGTAACGACTCTCTTTACTTTTTTCTTAAGTAATAGCATTTTGACGTGGTCAATATTGTTTTGAGCACGCTCTTTGTCACCGCTCTCAAAAACTGGCTTGCCGCAGCAGTCGATTGAGTAATCGCAGCCATCTTCTTTAAATATCTCTATCAATTTCTTTGTTGTCTCTGGAAAGGCTCTTGGAAAAGCGCAGCCAAGCCATAACAAGTCCTTTGTCTCTTTATTTGAGTTATTTCTGAATTTATATAGGGACTTCTCAAACTTCATCATACCAAAGCCTTCATTTTTCCTATGTATTAGTGAGATCTCTCTGCCATCTAAATCAACGGGACAGACTTCATAACAGCGGCCGCATAAAAAACATGAGTAGGCTAGGTCGTCTCTATCTGCAAAATCTGCTAGGTCTAGGCCATACTTCGTTAAAAAGTCGCAGTTTTGTGTGCATAGTGAACAGTCGAGGCAAGTCTCTTTGACGTATTTTAAATAATTTTTCTTATCATCTTTCATCTCTGTATCTCCTTGTGATCTCTTCAATCGGGTAGCCGAGTAGGAACATGAATTTCAGCTTCTTGTGTAGGATTATCGTTTTAAGTATACCGCCGTTTTCAAAGCGTCTCGCATCTGTCGTAACGTATGAGTCAATCGCCTTTATCCGTGTTCCTTCTTTTTTGAGCCTTCTCGACATTTCATAGTCTTCCATTAGAGGCAGTTCCTTAAACATGCCCATGTCTATGAATTTTTCGCGCCTAAATGACATAACTTGGTCGCCATAGGCAATATTATATAGCTTTAGTCTTACGTTTGATCTAAAGGCAACGACTTTCATTAAAAATCTTTTGCTAGTAAATTTTATCTTAATGGCTGCCGCGCTATACTTATCAAGTGCCTTATCCATCTTGACTATGGCGTCCTTATCTAAATACGAGTCTGCGTGCAGAAACATAATCTTATCTTCTGTAGTTTCTTTAAAGCCTGTATTCATCTGTACTGAGCGCGATTTTTCGCTGTGGACTATCTTAAACGGAAAGTCTTTATTTAATTTCTCTAAAACTTCAAGCGTTTTGTCGCCACCATCTGCATAAGCTATATAGACCTTAAACTCACCATCTAAGCTAAATAAATGCCTTATGAAGCACTCAATATTTTTTTCTTCCTTATATACTGGAACTACTATTGCTATCATTTTTCTTATTAACGTATTTTGTAAGTAAAATTGAAATAATTACAAGAGCAAGCATTATTAAAACTGCAATTAAAAACTCTTTGGACTTGTAGTCCTTGATCTTGTCGCCTAGGTTTAGGTAAACAAGCGTTCCTGGCGCAATGCCTACGAATGAAACGATTAGGTACTTCCAAAAACCTATATCTGTTAATGGATAGGCGTAATTAAGTATATTGTATGGAATGATTGGCGTAAGTCTTAGCAAGAACAGTCCTGATGCGATGTTGGCATCTTTTGCAAAATATCTATCGTAAGTCTTTTTGCTCACGTGCTTATGAACCAAGGCGCTGACAAAGTCCCTGCCAATGTATCTTGCGATGACAAACATGATTGACATATTTAGAAGCGCTCCGACCATGGTCAAGATACTGCCCTTTACAAAGCCGAATAATGCTGCAGCTATAAGCGCAAGCACTGGCACCGGGAAGAAAAATACTGGTAGTATCGCAAAAGCTGCCACGTATAAGACTTCTGAAAGCTCTCTTCGCTCTTCGATGAAGGCTTTGAGCTTATCCATCGGCACGTACTTTAAAACTAGAACGGAGCCTATTATTATGAGTAATAGGCTCAGTATCTTAATTGGATTTATTTTTCTTTTTGTCATTATACATTTTACCTATCATGTAAACTAAGGCACTTAGAGCAACTACAGAAACTATGGATATAAATATAGTTTTTGTAGAGCCAGCTAAATTACCTAAGTATGAGTAAACGATAGTTGCTGGTAATTGTCCAAGGCCTGTTGCGATGAAGAAGTCCCAGAACTTTATAGGTGTTAGGCCTGCTGCGTAACTAACTATGTCAAATGAAACGAATGGCAATAGTCTACAGATAAGTATTGAGTTTTTGCCGTATCTTTCAAAAAATTCATCAACTTTATCAAGGCCTGCCTTAGTAACGATTTTTTCAACGTAGTCTCTACCAAGAGTTCTTGCGATGTAGAAGCATAGAGCCGCGCCTGCCATTGCTGACCAGAACGATAGAAGGGCGCCCTTCCACCAGCCAAATACTGCTGCGTTAGCTAAAGTGATTAGTAGAGCTGGTATTGGTGCTAAAACCGATTGCAAAATCATTAGTATAAATGAAATGATTGCTGCATATACACCATATCCTCTGATTAGCTCAACAACAGCGTCAAGATTAAGGCTCCCTAATTGAGTTACAAAATTGTTCATAGTCTCATGAAAGCTTGGTACTATGAAGTATAGCAGAACTATGATTAATATAGCTGCTATTAAAATTATCTTAGATAAATTTTTCTTCTTCATTATTATTCCTCCAATTGTTAATGTTAATTAAGTCATGAAATATAGTCTCATCAAGCTTTATATTTTTGCCATCTAAGATAATCTCATCCTTATTTAAAAAATCTACATTTTTACCATAGTAATTATATAATAGATCCTCTTTAGTGTCAATATCATCAATGATTCTAAGGCATTTTATGCGGGAAATATTAGAATTTTTAATAGTTTCATCGAGTATCATTGATTTATTTTTAAAATCTATATTAAGTTTGCCCTTTATATTAATTTTGGCTGCAACAAGCGAGTAGCCACCGTCCGATGATGGATTATAAACTATATCATTATCATCAAGTGCATCAAAAGCATTTTTTATATCTTTTTTACTAATGTCATATATGTCAGAGCCAATAAGAGCGACCTTATCATAAGTCTTAAGTGCTTTATTGATGGCGACCTCCATCT
>NZ_CAKPYL010000070.1 GCF_934202865.1 uncultured Fenollaria sp.
ATGAGAAGAGACTGAACGGTTTTAACGCGATGTTTGCTGTACAAAGCGTTGAAGCAGCGAAATTATATTACGAAGAGTTTGAAAAGCAGCAAATGGATTTGCCTGAGGATAAAAAATTAAAGGTCGCTAGTATATTTAGCTTTCAAGCTAATGAAGAACAAGCATCCATCGGGGAAATAGCTGATGAAAATTTCAATCCAAGTGCAATGAACTCGAGTGCGAAGGAGTTTTTGGACAGGATAATTGCTGACTATAACAAAAGCTTCGGAACTAATTACTCAACTGAAGCGGGCGAGTTCCAAAACTATTATAAAGATTTATCAAGAAGGGTTAAGGAGAAAGAGGTCGATTTGCTTATCGTTGTCGGCATGTTCTTAACAGGTTTTGACGCACCTACACTTAATACACTTTTTGTTGATAAAAATCTTAGGTATCACGGACTTATCCAAGCATTCTCAAGGACTAACCGTATATTAAATAAGGTAAAAGCCTTTGGTAACATCGTTTGCTTTAGGGATTTAGAGAAAGCGACTGAGGACGCCATCAAAACTTTTGGCGATGAGAACAGCGTAAACATTATCTTAGAAAATAGTTTTGAAGACTATATGAATGGATTTAAAGATAAAGATAGTGGTAAGGTGATTAAAGGCTACATCGAAATATCTAATGAGCTTGTTCAAAAATTCCCTGAACCAACTGAGATAGAGCTTGACGCAGATAAAAAAGAATTTGTTCAATTGTTTGGAGAGCTGCTTAAGTCTGAGAACATCTTGAGAAACTTCGATGAGTTTCAAAATGTTGACAAGATTATTTCCGAAAGACTTATGCAGGACATGAAGAGCGTCTATGTTGATATTAGAGAGAATATTACTAAGAGAAGAAATTATGATGATGCACAAAAAACCGATATTGATTTCTCTGATGTAGAGTTTCAAATCGATTTACTAAAGACTGATGAGATCAATCTTGATTACATTCTTAAGCTTATACTTGAAAAGTACAAGGAACATGATGATATAGAAGTCCTTAAAGCTGAGGTTAAAAGAGCTATTAGATCAAGTCTTGGAACTAGAGCTAAGGAAGAACTTATTATGAGCTATATCAATTCTACGAGACTTTCCGAGCTAAAGACTAATGACGATATAGTCGAAAGCTTCTATGAATTTGCTAGAAAAGAAAAGGCAACGAACGTTGATGAACTAATTAGTGAAGAGAGACTAAATAGCGATGCAAAACGCTTCATAGAAAAGTCCATCGCAAAGGGATATGTTGATTACGCTGGCGATGAGCTTGACAGCATACTTCCTCCAACATCGAGACGAGGCGGACTAAGAGAGAAGAAAAAGGGCGAAGTACTTGCTAAGATTGATGCTATAGTTAATATATTCGTTGGAATTTAATATAAAAAAGATTCGTGGGCAAGTCTTACGAATTTTTTTTATGCCATTTATGATATAATTAATAAAAGGGGGTCATAGTATGAAGATCAATCTCATGTCTTTAGCCTTTAAAACAAAAGACACAGAACACAACAAAAAGATAATTATAAAATCTATGCGCGAATACGCTCACAAGGTAGACTTACTTGTCTTTGGAGAATCGTTCCTACATGGTTTTGAGGCTCTGTCTTGGAACTATGAAAATGACAAGGCCATTGGCATAAGCCTAGACGGTGATATTATTAAGGAAATAAAAATGGCTGCGATGGAAAATTCTATTGCGGTGAGCTTTGGTATGATCGAAAAAATGGATGATGCTCTTTACTCATCGCAAATCACTGTTGACAAGGCCGGCGAAGTAATTGATGTCTTTAGACGCGTATCTGATGGCTGGAAGGAGCCAATAGCGGACGCTCACTACAAGGAAGGCGATGGCTTTCATACTTTTGACTTTGAAGGCAAAAAAATTCTTGTCGGCATCTGCGGTGACTTTTGGCACGAAGGTCTCATAGAAAAGGCGGCTGCCATTGAGAAGGATCTAGTACTTTGGCCTGTTTACACTGACTTCGAGCCGCGCGTTTGGAACGAAGAAGAAAAGTTTGAGTACGCAAAAGAGGCGGCTAAACTAAAATCGCCTGTATTATATGTAAATTCTGTGTGCTATGACTTTGACGATCCATATATATCTAAGGGCGGCGCATGCCATTTTGATGGTGGCAAAATTATTAAAGAACTGCCATCGGGCGCTGAGGCGGTACTTGCCGTTGAAATTAATTAAGTGACAAGATATATTTCTTTACAAATTTGCTGATATGTATTAAAATTATATTATAATTCATTGGAGGTTTTAGGATGAAAAAGAAATTTTTACTATTATCATTATTTTTATTATTATTAGTTTTGCCATTTAATTCTAAAGCGCAAAATGATATCAAGATTAATATCAATGGCCAAGAAATCAGTGGAGATGCAAGTCCCATAATTATCAATGGAAGGACTTTGGTGCCACTTAGACTTGTTTCTGAAAATTTAGGCCTAGACGTTGATTGGCAGCCCGATACTCAAGAGGTTACTTTAACTAAGGGTGAGACTGTAATTAAATTTGTTATCGGCACTAACTCATACAATAAGAACGGTTTAGATATCTCAATGGATATAGCAGCAATGATACACAAAGGAAGAACATATTTACCAATAAGGGTTATTGGCGAATGTTTAGACAAAAATGTGGATTGGGATAAGAAAACAAGAACTGTTTTCATTATGGATGAGGGTTTTGTTCAAAAAGATGATGCTAGCAGTAAAAAGCCTGATACGAAGAAGTATAACCCTGACAATGGCAGTTTGTTAGCGTACTTAAAGGCTGACGGCAGAATTATTGGCAATATTAAATCTAAAATTTATCATGTGCCTGGCGGAGCTAATTATGAAAAGGTTAGCTTAAAGAATGCGGTATTCTTTAATACTGAAGATGAAGCGATTAAAGCTGGATATAGAAAAGCGAAAAAATAATTATTGAAACAGGTATATTATATATGCCTGTTTATTTTATAAGGAGATATAATATGAGAAGAGCTGATAGAGAAGTAAGTGACATAAATGAAATATTTAGGATAATGAAGGACTGCGACGATGTGATTCTTGCCTTTAATGATGAGACAGCTCCATACATCTTGGCGGTTAATTTTGGCGTGAGCGAAAATAGTGGCGAGATCACTTTATACATTCATGGCGCAAGTGAAGGAAAGAAGTATGATTATCTTAAGGACGGAGCGGCTGTGAGCTTCCAAATGAGTGCTAATCACAAGCTTATCATGGACAAGGAGCGCGGCTACTGCACTATGAATTACGAATCAATCATAGGCAGGGGCGAAGTTTATGAGCTTCATGAATATGACGAGAAGGAGGCGGCACTCGAAGTTTTAGTGCAAAAGTATCATATACCGAGTGAAAAATTTATCTATGCAAGGGCCGCTATACCTAGGACACGCGTTTTTAAAATTTGCGTGAAAGACTTAACTTGCAAGGCGAAGGCGTAAAATGATGACTTATACAGATGTTCTTTTTGAGCTAAATGCAAAAGCGGATGAAAAGTACAGGGACTTTATAGCAAAACTCGTTCCGACTATTGATAAAGATAGTATAATCGGCGTGCGCATGGGCGCTTTAAGGCACTTAGCTCGTGAAATAAAAAAAGAAGCAAATCTTGATATATTTAATGGAGCGAAATTTTATTATAGAGAAGAAAAACTTTTATATGCTTTATGTATATTTAAGATGAGCGAGAGCTTTGACAAAGCTATGGAAGCACTCGATGAGTTTTTATTATACATCGATAGCTGGGAAGTGACGGACTTAGTCGCAGGTGAAATAATTATTGATGAAGCACATATTGACAAAGCTTTTCAAAAGGCGCTAAGCTATATGCATAGCTCTGATGAATACACTATTCGCCTCGGTCTAGTCATAATGAATAGAAAATTTAATGACGACGAGCATATTGATAAAATTCTTGCTGCGCTTAAGACCATAAGCACAGACGCTTACTATGTCAATATGGCGGCGGCGTGGCTACTATGTGAGCTATACTTTACTGACAAAGATAAAGTAGATGAATTTTTATCGAGCGAGGCCATTAGCACAGAGATAAAAAAGATGACTCGGCAAAAAATACGCGAGTCACTCAAAAAATAATATATAGAAGAAGCCAGAGAAAATTCTCTGGCTTTTATCTTATTTCTTCACTTGTGCTATAATCTTAACGATATCGTCAAGGCTTGCTCCCTTATTAAATGTGAACTTACCTGATTTAAGTTTTGTGTCAAGCTTTAGCTCAACGCACTTGTTAACGAAGTCTGTTGCGCTTGATACAACGCCTTGTTGCTCAAGTATCTTACCTATCTCACCAGGTAGTGACTTAGCAGGTATATTAACTTCAATCGTTCCACCTGTTTCAGCTGGTTTTTCTTCTGCCGGTTTTTCTTCAGCTGGTTTTTCTTCGTTTGCATCTCCTGCAGTCTCTGTAGGCGTTTCTTCATTCGCATTGGCATCGCCTGCTGATTCTACAGGCGCTTCTTCGTCACCTGTTTCAGTGTTTCCTGCAGTTTCAGGAAGCTTGTCGCCAGTATCTTCATTATTGCCGTCAGTGTTTTGATCACCGTCTATATTTTCAACGACCTTTTTGTCGTCATTGTTATTCTCAATGTTCTTTGTTAGAGTAGAGTTAGCACCGTTGTTCACGAACAAGATGTCAAGTCTCCAGCTGATTATACATACAACAGCTATGATTACTATGAGCATAATTATGTAATCAATCGAGTTATACAAAAAGTCTTTAAATTTTTCCCAAAAATTCATTATTACACCTCTTATTTTGAAACTTTCTTTTTTTTATACTTTGTATTATAATT
>NZ_CAKPYL010000071.1 GCF_934202865.1 uncultured Fenollaria sp.
CTTTATATCAATAGTTTCGCCATCACAATCAAGTGTGAATGACTCATCGTCATAATTTTTAAGTATGCCCATATACTTTTCGTTGTTCTTTAGTTTTGCATCGAGTTTCATGTCCATGTTTCTTCTAAAATCATCATCCGTCTTGATGGGTCTATCTATGCCCGGAGATGATATTTCCAAGTAGTACTTGTCCTTTAGTTCTTCTACTGAATCGAATATTGGATTTAATCTCTCTGTCGCCTTTTGAAGTAGGTCTATATCAAGGCCTTCCTTCTTGTATATGTATACACTTACCGTCATCTCGCCCTTCTGTCTTGTAAACCCAATATCAACGAGCTCCGCCTTTAAGTCCTCAAGCGCCTTAGCTAGCTTAGGACTAAGCTTTTCTTTTAAACTTTTGTAATTCATATCTCTCACCCCTCTTATAAAATAAAGAGTGGCGAGCCACTCTTCAATGCAAAATATTACCTTATACATTATATCATATAAGAAGACTATTTACAAGTCTTTTATCAAATTAATCGTTCTTAACGAGAGCTTTATCTAAACTGTCAATAAGCTCCTTATTAGATGAGGTATTCATCATAAACTTACGAAGGTATTCAACGGCGTATTCATTGCCATTCTTAGTCATCATCGTTCTAAACTTTCTTTGTATATTCAAAGTCTTTTCGTCTAAAAGCAGTTCATCCTTCCTCGTACCCGAGTTTAATATGTCAATGGCTGGGAAGAGCCTCATGTTCGATAAGTCTCTATCAAGGTATAGCTCCATGTTGCCAGTGCCTTTAAACTCTTCGTATATAACTTGATCCATCCTCGAGCCAGTATCGATAAGAGCAGTTGCTAGTATACTTAGACTGCCTTTGTCCTTGAAGTTTCTCGCCGCTCCAAAGAATTTCTTCGGCCCAAATAGCGCGCCTGGATCCAAGCCGCCCGATAGCGACCTGCCCGTTGGCGTTATCATCATATTATACGCCCTAGCAAGTCTTGTGATGCTATCAAGAAGTATTACTACATCCTTCTTGTGCTCAACAAGTCTCTTCGCTCTCTCAAGCGTCATTTGTGAAACCTTTATATGGTTTTCAAGATCCTCATCAAATGTTGAATAAATCACATCGCCCTTGATTGACCTCTTAAGATCAGTCACTTCTTCCGGTCTTTCATCAATTAATAAGACTATAAGCTTTATCTCTGGATGATTTATGTTAATGGCGTTCGCTATCTTTTTTATAAGAGTCGTTTTACCAGCCTTTGGTGGCGCAACGATAAGTCCTCTTTGTCCCTTGCCAATAGGTGAGATTAAATCGATAAACCTTGTCGATAGCTCATCTTTTGTTGTCTCAAGCTTGATTAGCTCATCTGGATACTCAGGAACTAAGTCATCAAAGTCAGCTCTCTTAAAGCAGGTATCTATGCTATCGCCATTGACTTTGTTGATATAGACTATAGCGTTTTTCGAGTTTTCTTCGCTGCCTTCGTCCCTCTTTCTGACCTTGCCAGTGATTTCATCGCCCTGTCTTAAAAGAAATTTCTTTATATATGTTGGCGACACATAGTAATCATTATCGCTTTGGGAATAATTTTCTCTTCTTAAAAAGCCAAAGCCATCAGGAAGTATCTCTAAGATGCCGCTTACTTCAACAGTTTCAAGGCCATCTATAGAGCTAGAAGGCTTTGAAGTTTTTTCTTCGCCATTTGCCTCATTTACTTCATGTCTTTTATTTGCCATATCGTTTTTGGCGTTACTATTATCCCCATTGACCATATGAAGAAAGTCATCTAAGCTCTTACACGACTTAAAAGCATCCTCATCGTGATTCGCGCGGATGCTCTTAAGAATATATTCAATAAGCTCAAGCTTTTTTAACTTAGTAAAGTTTTTTAGCCCGTAGTTCTTTGCAAAATTTTGTAGCTCTACTAGTTTATAATCATCTAAGTGATTATCTACAATCATTTAGC
The DNA here is from genome assembly GCF_934202865.1 of uncultured Fenollaria sp. Taxonomy (GTDB): domain Bacteria; phylum Bacillota; class Clostridia; order Tissierellales; family Peptoniphilaceae; genus Fenollaria. Next base: position 1,960 of record NZ_CAKPYL010000071.1, read on the forward strand.
ATACTCCGGCTTTTTGTCTAGTATATGAGTTGCTTTGATAAATCTAATTGTGCCTGTCTCAGCTCTTAGTACTAGAGTTTCTGTTTCGCAAACGTTTTTCTTGATAAATTTAACGCCATCAAGAAGTTCGCCGTGTGATACACCTGTTGCCGAGAAAGCGATTTCGTCGCCTTTAACAAGGTCATCAAGGTGAAGTATCTTGTCTGGATCTATGCCCATCTTGATGCATCTTTCTTTTTCTTTCTCATCCTTTGGTAAAAGTTTGCCTTGCATTTCACCGCCCATGCACTTAAGTGCTGCAGCAGCTAAAACGCCTTCAGGTGCTCCACCGCTACCAAGAAGCATATCAACGTTAGTGTCTTCAAAGCAAGTTTGTATAGCAGCGATAACGTCGCCGTCGTTTATAAATTTAATTCTAGCGCCATTTTCTCTAAGCTCTTTAACTATCGCGTCATGTCTTGGTCTGTTTAGCATAACTACTGTTGTTTCAGAAACTTCTTTGTTAAGGGCCTTAGCAACCGCTTTTAAGTTTTCTGTAACAGACTTTTCTATATCAACAACGCCCTTTGCCTTAGGTCCAACAGCAATTTTATTCATATACATGTCAGGAGCGTGTAATAAGCAGCCAGCTGGTGCAACAGCAACTACTGATATCGCATTCGGCATACCATTAGCGATAGAGTTCGTTCCATCAAGTGGGTCAACTGCGATGTCGACCTTAAGCGCTCCGTCCTTACGATCACCAATCTTTTCGCCTATATATAGCATAGGTGCTTCGTCTATCTCGCCCTCACCTATAACTACAGTTCCGTCGATGTCAACAGTATCAAACATCCTTCTCATTGCTTCAACTGCAGCGCCATCAGCGGCGTTCTTTTCTCCTCTACCAAGCCAAGGAGCAGACTTTAGTGCAGCCGCTTCTGTAACTCTGGCTAAATTCATTACTAAATTTCTATCCATACTTCTCTCCTATTTAACGCTTTCCCAATCTTTTAAAAATCTTTCTATACCACTATCTGTTAATGGGTGATGTAACATTTGTTTAAACACCTTATATGGCACTGTAGCTATATCACAGCCTAGTCTAGCGCATTCAACTACATGCATTGGATGTCTAATAGATGCGGCGATAACTTCAGTATCATAATCATAGTTGTTGAATATGTCCATAATTTCTTCGATTAAATTAAGTCCGTTTGTTGATATATCATCAAGTCTTCCTAAGAATGGGCTCACATAGCTAGCTCCAGCTTTTGCAGCTAGAAGTGCTTGTGTCGATGTAAATACAAGTGTTACGTTTGTCTTTATGTCCATAGCGTGTAATTCCTTAACAGCTATAAGTCCTTCTTCAGTCATTGGCACTTTGATGATGATGTTTTTGTGTATCTTAGCAAGTTCCTTTGCTTCTTCAATCATTTCATCATGTTTAAGTGAAACAACTTCTGCAGATATAGGTCCATCTACAATGCCAGTGATTTCAGTAACAACTTCCTTAAAATCTCTTTTTTCTTTAGCGATAAGGCTTGGGTTTGTAGTAACTCCGTCAACCACGCCCCATTCAGCTATTTCTCTAATTTCGTCAACATTAGCTGTATCAATAAATAATTTCATAGCGCCTCCTATAACCTAATCTTTGCTATCAATCTGTAGCCGTCAACGATTTCTTCGTCTTCAGCTAGTTCCCACATGTTCTTGTCATTTCTCATAAGTAACATACTTCTTAAGTAGTACATCATGATACCTGCGTCAACATATGATGGCTTTCCGTCGTTATCGTCAATATATAAATAAACGTAGCTTCCTTTGATTACAAATCTCCATGGTTGAAGGTTTGATGTTGATGGTGCAAATCTTGCGTAGTAGAAAACGTCGTCTAAACCAAGGTTTTCAAGCATTTCTATGTCCATGCTATTAGCAAAGCTGCCATCGAAAACTATCTCTTCAACTGGTTTTCTTTCAGAATATTTATCAAGGTCGAATGGGTTCGATGGTTTTTCATAGCCTATTGCCAAGATAAAGTCAAGATTATTTGCGTACATATCAAAAACTTTTCTCTTAGTGTCTTCAGTCGCATTGAATAGACCAACCCAGCAAGTTGCAATGTCTAGTGCATGTAGTTTTGTGATTAAGCTTTCTGTGTAGTAGCTTTGTAAGATCATTGATTTTGGTGAATCATCACTTCTGTTGATAACGATGTAGTGAGGTGATTTAATCATAACGCCTGAGTAGCCAGCTATGCCGTCTAGTGCTTCATAAACCATCTTACCGTCTTTAACAATATTGAAGCTTACAGATTTTTGGCCATCTTCCTTAGATACCTCGCTGCAAATTTCTTTAATTTTAATCAATGTGTCGTCGCTTAGATCCTTAAGCTTAAAATCTCTAACTGATTTTCTAGATTTTAGAAAGTTATTCATTAACAAAATATATCTCCCCCTTAGAATAATATGTAAAATAAATTGAATTACGTCTATATTATACCACATGTAGAACTACTTGGCAAACCTTTATTTTTCTTTAATTTTGTTATATAATATCTGTGGTGATGAAATGAAACTAAATCCAAATCAGCTCGAAGCATCGAGGCATGAAAATGGTCCTGCACTTGTACTTGCTGTGCCCGGCTCTGGTAAAACAACTGTTATAGTTAATCGTATAAAATATCTTATTGAAGACAAAGGCGTAAGCCCATACAAGATACTCGCTATAACATTTGCCAAGTCACAGCAGCTTGACATGCAAAAAAGGATACTTGAGGCGCTTGACGAAAACTATGCGAAAGAGGTCGGCGTTTTAACTATACATGCCCTATCATACAAGATAAT
>NZ_CAKPYL010000072.1 GCF_934202865.1 uncultured Fenollaria sp.
TCATTCAAAACTAAATAAGCAAAATCTTTATAGAAATTTATTTTATTTATCGAAAGCTTATATAACTCAAAAATATTTTTATTCATGCTTCTATAAAGCTTGATATTGATTTCATTTATATCGATGCCGTAGCTCATAAGCTTAGAAACTTTTTGCATAGTATCATCACTTGTCGATGAGTACATAAACCTGCCAGTATCAGTATCTATGCCAATGTAGAGCATAGTAGCAATCTCTTTGTTCATAGGAAGCTCAAGCTCTATTATTATGTCATAAACTATCTCTGAGCTTGATGAATACTCTTCTATAACGTAGTTTATATCGCCAAAGTACTTATTGCTCTTGTGATGGTCTATATTAATGACTTTCTTGGCTTTTTTTAGATTATCTTCATTAAGAAGCCTTCTCTCGTCAGCGCAGTCAATAACTATAAGCAAATCGCACTCGCTCATGCTTTCTTCATAATACTTTTTTTCTTCAATAAACTTATATTTGCTAGGAATCTCATCTGGCTTTATTATATTTATAGTCTTATTCTTATACTTTTCTACTAGTGATAGATAAAGGCCAAGCGTTGAGCCCATGTTGTCTCCATCAGGCGACTTGTGTGAGATTATATTTATGCTATTAGCTTCTTCTATAGCTAGGCCAATATCTTTTATGCTGTGATTATTCTTCATCTGCATCCAACTCTTCGTTTAATTTTTCTTTGCTCTCTGAATTTAATTTATTTAAAATCTTTTGTATTTCAATACTATATTCAACGCTCTCATCAATTTTAAATCTTAATTCAGGAACTTGCCTTATCTCTAAAACTTTTGCAAGACGTGATCTGATATAGCCTTTAGCATTTTCTAGAGCATCGAGAGTGTCTTCTTTAGTCTTTTGACTGCCATATATTGAGAAATATATAGTAGCCACTGAAGTATCGTTACTTAGCTCAACTTTAGATACGCTAGTCATTGGATCAATCCTAGGATCCTTAAGTCCTTCGATTAATAACTCTGATACAATCCTTTGTATCTCAGCTTGTAATCTATATAATCTTTTCTTGTCCATAGTATCACCTAATTATGCTTTTATTTCTTCAATGATATAAGCTTCCATTTCGTCGCCTTCCTTGACATCGTTGTAATTATCAAGGCCTAGACCAGCTTCATAACCAGTGGCAACTTCTTTAGCATCATCTTTAAATCTCTTTAATGAAGAAATGCCTCCGTCGTGGATAACCACGTCGTCTCTAAGAAGTCTTATACTTGAATTTCTAGTAATCTTACCATTATCGACATAGATACCAGCTATAGTTTGTCCAGAAGGTAATCTAAATGTAGCACGTACAGTCGCTCTACCTAAAACAGTTTCCTTAGTCTTAGGTTTTAGCATACCCTTAACAGCGTTCTTGATATCGTCTATGATATCATAAATTACTCTATATGTCTTAACTTCAATGCTTTCAGCGTTTGCTAAATCCATAGCGCCGTTATTTGGTCTTACGTTAAAGCCTATGATGATGGCGTTTGATGCACTAGCAAGCATAACGTCAGATTCACTGATTCCGCCTACACCGCTGTGTATAACGCTTACCTTTACTTCATCGTTTGAAAGCTTAGTAAGAGATGAGCTGATGGCTTCGATTGAACCCTTGTTATCAGCCTTGATGATTACATTTAGATCCTTTAACTCACCTTCTTTGATTCTGTCAAATAGATTATCCAAAGAAACTTTTTGAGTTGCTGTAATCATTTCTTCTCTTTGCTTTTCTTTTCTCATATCAGCTATGGCTCTAGCCTTCTTTTCAGATTCAACTGCGTAGAAGAATTCACCAGCTTCAGGCACTTCGCTTAAGCCCATAATCTTAACTGGTGTACTAGGACTTGCCTTCATGATGCCTTTACCATTGTCATCAACCATAAGCCTAATCTTGCCGCAAGCAGTTCCTGATACAACGTAGTCGCCCTTCTTAAGAGTTCCTTTTTGTACTAAAACAGTCGCTGTAGGTCCTTGGCCCTTGTCTAGTTGGGCTTCAATTACAGTACCCATGGCTCTTCTGTTAGGATTTGCCTTGATGTCTTCCATCTCAGCAACTAGGATGATCATCTCAAGCAATTCGTCTATATTGATTCTTTTCTTTGCAGATACTTCTACGGTTATAGTTGAGCCGCCCCACTTTTCTGGAAGTAAATCGTTATCTGCTAGCTCTTGATATATCTTTTCAATATTTGCTTCTGGTCTGTCTATCTTATTTATCGCTACGATGATGGGTACGCCAGCAGCCTTACTGTGTGAGATGGCTTCCTTTGTTTGTGGCATGATACCATCATCTGCTGCGACAACTATTACAGATATGTCAGTGATTTGAGCTCCTCTAGCTCTCATTTGTGTAAATGCTTCGTGACCAGGTGTGTCTAGGAAAACTACTTTTTTTCCTTTAACGTTGATGCTGTAGGCACCAATTCTTTGAGTGATACCACCTGCTTCGCCTGCTTGTACCTTTGTTTCTCTGATAGCATCAAGAAGTGATGTCTTACCGTGGTCAACGTGACCCATGACTGTAACTACTGGTGGTCTAGTAACTAGGCTGTCTTCACTGTCTTCAAAATCAAGTTCAAGTGCTTCTTCTTCTGATTGTGGCACTTCTAATTCTACTTTTACACCAAATTCATCAGCCATTAAAGAAGCTGTATCGAAGTCAACGCTTTGGTTTTGGTTAAGCATTAGTCCTAGCATGATAAGCTTTGTGATTAGCTCATTTACACCAACACCTAGCTTTTCTGCAAGATCCTTAACTATAATTGGATCTTGGATATAAACAACTTCGTCTTTAGCTTTTTTTGCTTCTTGCTTTTCTTCTTTTACTTCTTGAACTTTATTGTCATTTTTATTGTTTTGTCTGTTCTTCTTGCCTTTTTTATTATTTGCTTGATTATTATTGTTGTTATTCTTATTGTTATTGTTTTTATTGTTCTTATTATTCTTATTCTTTTTTGCTTGATTATTATTTTCAGCGCTTTCCTTTTTAGCTTCTTCTCTAGTATTTTCTTTTACATTAGTCTTCTTTACTTCAGGTTTTGCGCTTTTCTTAGCTTTATTAGCCTTTTTATCTATACTTTCTGTATCTTCTTTTGCTTTACGGATCTTTTTCTTTGGTCTTTCTTTAACCGCTACTTTATCTTCTTCTAGGAAAAGATCTCTTACCATATTAGCTGTTTCTTCATCTATGCCACTTAAGTTAGTCATTGGCGGCAAATTTAGTTCTTGGAGTTTATCTAGTAGTTCTTTTGTTTCCATATTCAATTCTTTTGCTAATTCGTAAACTCTTGTCTTCATATAATCACTCCTTCTTTACATTTCTTAGCTCCTCTAAGGTTTCATTATCTATATTGCATTTTAAAGATTTTTTGAGTAAATTCTTTTCAATCGCATTATTTATACATTCTTCATTATTGCACACATAGCTTCCTCTGCCTTGTATCTTTTGCTCTTTGTCAATAAATACGCCTTCATCAGTCTTCGCTAGCCTAATCATCTCATATTTATTGTAAAAATTTCTGCATGCAACGCATTTTCTATCAAAAGTTTTATTCTTCGTCATTTCTGAATAAATCAATCAATGAATCATTTAATATCTCTTGATTGTCCGCATCGTAGTACGGCTCGCTAGTTGGTCCTGTGAATGTGTCAGGATCTTCTGGATGAATATCTATCTTCCAAGTAGTAAGCTTAGCTGCAAGCCTTACGTTTTGGCCTTGCTTACCGATAGCTAAGCTGATTTGTGAGTTTGGTACTACGGCAATGGCTGATTTTTCTTCCTCATTGATTTCGCAGCTAACTACATCAGCTGGTGATAGAGCATTCTTTATGAATATCTCTGGATTTTCATTGTAGATAATTATATCTATCTTTTCTCCGTTTAGCTCTTCAACGATGGAGTTGACTCTTTGACCCTTTTGTCCAACACAAGCTCCTAGCGGGTCTATGCTGTCGTCATTCGCATAAACTGCTATCTTAGACCTCGATCCAGCCTCTCTAGCTATAGAGTAGATATCGATAAGTCCTTCTGTTATTTCAGGTACTTCAAGCTCAAAAAGTCTTCTTACTAAAAGTGCTTTTGATCTTGATAATACTATTTGTGGTCCCTTATTAGTCTTTCTTATCTCAGAGATAACTAATTTAAGTCTGTCGCCCATCTTGTAGACTTCATTTGGGATTTGTTCGCTTGGTGGAATTATGCCTTCTACCTTACCCATATCTATGAAGATGTTCTTATTTGAGATTCTTTGTATTTGTCCTGTAATTATTTCGCCTTGTCTTACAATGAATTCATCGTGAATTTTTTCTCTCTCAGCGTCCTTAATCTTTTGTATTACAACTTGCTTAGCTGTTTGAGCAGCTATCCTGCCATATTCCTTTGGAGCTTCCTCAAAGTTAACAGTATCGCCTATTTGGTACTTTGAGTTGATCTTCTTAGCATCTTCTAGCGAAATTTCATTAACTTCGTCTTCAACTTCGTCAACAACAGTCTTTTGTGAATATAGTTTTATATCGCCATTCTCTCTGTTGATGTCAACAAAAACATCTTGTTCACTTTGGAAATTCTTTCTAAAGCTTGATACTAGCGCTGTCTCCAAAGCATCAAAAATTACATCTTTTGATATACCCTTGCTTTTTTCTAGCTCATCTAAAGCTTCTATAAACTCTTTGTTCATCATAACCCCCTAAAATTCTATAGCCTGAGTAAGTTTCTTTACATCGGCCCTC
>NZ_CAKPYL010000073.1 GCF_934202865.1 uncultured Fenollaria sp.
CGCCTGGGCCGTTCGCTATGTCGTACTTCCTAATTTGCGCGTAATTCATTATATGTGAAGTACCCTTTGCTTGATCTCCTTAGTTTTTCCTTCATTCCAGAAGTTTTCGCCAAGGTAGCCGCATGTCCTTCTTGTAACATTCATCTTAGCTTGGTCCTTGTTATGGCATTGTGGGCATTCCCATTCGTTTTTGTCATTTATAATGATTTCGCCATCATAGCCGCAAACGTGGCAATAGTCGGACTTTGTATTGAATTCTGCATATTGAATATTGTCATAAATATAATCAACTATAGTTTCAAGCGCTTCTAAGTTATGGCCCATGTTAGGTATTTCAGCGTAACTGATGCAGCCGCCCTTTGAAAGTGCTTGGAATTGAGCTTCAAACTTAAACTTATCAAATATAGATATATGCTCTCTAACATCAACGTGGAAAGAGTTTGTGTAGTAGCCCTTGTCAGTAACGTTCTTGATCTCGCCAAATCTTTCAAGGTCCTTCTTAGCAAATCTATAGCAAAGGCTTTCAGCAGGAGTGCCGTAAAGCGCATAACCAAGGCCATCTTCCTTCTTCCAAGCTTGTAATTTTTCGTTCATCTTTCTCATTACTTTAAGAGCAAAATCAGTTGCGTGCTCGTCAGTATGAGGAGTGTGGCGAACTAGGTAAGTCGCTTCATATAGACCGATGTAGCCTAAAGTTACAGTGGCATAACCATTCTCAAGAAGTGGTCTGATTGGCTCGTGCTCATTAAGTCTAGCGATAGCGCCGTGTCTCCAGTGAATTGGAGATGAATCACTTGTAACGTTCTTTAAGATATCGTATCTAAGTAGACAAGCCTTTCTGCAAAGGTCAAGTCTCTTGTCAAGGATTTCAAAAAATTTTTCTTCATCGCCGCCGCTAACGATAGCTATTTGCGGTAAGTTTAGAGAAACAACACCCATGTTGAATCTGCCGTCAAACTTGTAGTTGCCGTCCTTATCCTTCCATGGCGATAGAAATGCTCTGCAGCCCATAGGCGCAAAAACGTTGCCTTCGTAATTTTCTCTCATCTTTTTAGCAGAGATATAGTCAGGGTACATTCTTTTCGCAGTACATTTTATAGCAGTTTGAGTTAGGTAATAGTACTTCGAGTCCTTGTGAACGTTGTTTTCATCAAGCACATAAACAAGCTTTGGAAATGCTGGTGTCACATAAACACCGCATTCGTTCTTTATACCTTGAATTCTTTGCTTCAAGATCTCTTCGATGATCATCGCAAGCTCGTCCGCGTACTCAAAATCATCTTCCATGTGCATGAAAAGAGTAACGAAAGGCGCTTGACCATTCGAAGTCATAAGTGTATTTATTTGATATTGTATAGTTTGTATTCCGCTTTCAAGATCCCTTTGAGTAAGTTTTCTTGCTAATTCGTCTTGCTTTGCCTCGTCATCAAACATTTCTTTCGCAAGCTTCAAATTCTTTTCGTAGCTGCGTCTTAAGTACTTCGCAAGACATTTTATGTCAATGGATTGGCCACCATATTGGTTTGATGCGATTTGTGCAATGATTTGAGTCATGACATTGCAGGCAACTTGGAAAGATCTTGGGCTTTCAATCAATTTGCCATTAACAACAGTGCCGTTGTCAAGCATGTCCTTCATATTAACAAGGCAGCAGTTAAACATAGGTTGAATGATGTAGTCCATATCATGCAAATGGATGGAGCCTTCGTCGTGCGCTTGAAGCAAGTCATCATCAATCATTAGCCTTCTAGCAATGTCCTTAGATACTTCACCAGCAATCAAATCCCTTTGAGTAGATGCGATGTGAGCGTTTTTATTAGAGTTTTCCTTCATTAAGTCGCTGTTCTTTCTGTCAAGAAGACCGATGATGCTCTCGTCAGTAGTATTAATCTTTCTCTTAAAAGCTTGAACAGCCTTGTAATTTTCATAACTTCTGGCAGTAGCCGGATTTTTGTTCTCGATAAGCTTGTAGTAAACCTTGTCTTCGATATCATAAATCGAAAGAGGTCTCTCAGCTACAACAGCTTCCCTCTTGATTTCGTCAGCTATCTTTTCAGCAAGACCTTCTTCATATACCCCAGTCGAAGAATTCATCGCCTTTTTAATAGCTACAACAATTTTAGATTCGTCAAATGGCACTTTTTCGCCGCTTCTCTTGAATATATACATCTCATACCTCCACAATATTTTGATTGCTTCTCCTTGTTTGTAAATATTATTATACTACATATGGTGGCGATTGGCAATAGTAAAATATAAATAATTTGTTAAGATTTTGTCATATATTGTCGTGTAGTGAAGTGATTACTATGTTGTTTTTTATATAGGCAGAAAAAGCGTAATTGACTGACGAGTCAAGCGTAATGTTTATGTCATGCCTAAACATTTCACATCGAAAATTGTTTTCATCGTTTGAATGAAAATCATAAACTAGCATAAAAAAAGAAGGCACATTGCCTTCTTTAGAATATAAATAATTTTTCTTAAACAATTATATTACTCATCTACTCATTATTTCATAGATAAAATATCTTAATCGATTCACTCCATATTTTCTTTATTCTCAATTTCGCAGAGCAAACGAGATGATTAAACGAAGTGGACTGACGCATCAAGCAGAGTGTATTCTCATTATTTCATAGATAAAATGGATGGATAAGGCGAAGTGGAGAATTTAACAAGCGATTACGTACTAAACGTACTTAGAGCGAAGTTAAATTCGAACGAGCCTTAGGCGCCATTTTAGCATGAAAGAATTTACTTGAAGCGATAGTCTCCAAACCAAGGATAAACCTTCTCCTCAATCTCACTCTTAGGTATTGTCAAAGCGCTTAGTCCATGTACGCTGCCTGGTTTACCTATTAGTGAAGCGGTTTCCATCTTATCTGCATGTACTCTACCTATACCAACTTGCAAGATTGATGTAGCAATTGTGCCTCCTGGGATATTTGTCTTAACGTTTTTATTGATTGTATTCCAGATTGATCCGATCTTTAATATATTTTCGGGTCTTAGGACTTTTTTAGCAAGTTCCTTCATAAAATCTTGTTGCGTCCTTTGTCTACCATAATCAGCAACTCCATAATTTGAATCAGTATAACCTTTTCTAAATCTAAGTAGACCTATAACATTGTCCTTAGTAATTGTTTGCTTACCTTTTTTAATATTGATGTGCAGCTCATTGCCCTTTGTTGTATCATGGTAGTTCATGTCGATTGGCACGTCAAATTCAACGCCGCCAACTATATCTACTAGGTCCTCTACTGCCTTGTAGTCGACTCTTACGTAGTAGCGCACATCAAGCTTAAGCCAGTCTCTAACTGTTTTAAGTGCCAGCGCTGGTCCGCCGTATGAGTGGGCGTGTGTTAGCTTGTCATCTGCGCCCTTAATCTTTACTATACTATCACGAGGAAGGCTTAGCATCTTGATTGAGCCGTCGTCAAAGTTTACTTTGCAAAGCATCATTGTATCTGATCTTTGTCCCCTCATCTCCTTTTGGCCGGCATCTCTCTTGTCTATACCCATCAGCAAGAAGCAAAGCTCGTTACCGTGCTCTTCCTTCAGAACCTTTTGGTCATCTGGGAATATTGGGTTTAGCTCCTCTTCTGTTTCTTCATCTTCTTGAGCCTCTTCCTCTACTTGATTTTCTTCTATATTATCATTACCTTTTAATTCGCCGTTGTTGATCCTCTTTTGCGCCCTGTAAAACACAAAGCCAAAGGCTAGAAACGCGACTATAAAAGATATCACAAATTTCTTTTTCATAATCAAACTCCTTTTACTTCTCATATTATAATACATGAGCAAAAATTTTTCAATAGAGTTCATAAATTTGTTACTATTTTGTTAATCTCTTTTTATCTTTGAGAATGGCTTTGCTGCCACTCTAATAACTTTCATACGTTTTATTCACTCTACTTAAAGCGATTTACCTGCCATCATCTTTTACTTTTGTCTTCAATGGAAGTTTTTTCAACTAAATCCAAAAGTTTATTCGTAGTGGCAAGGCCATATCCATAGTTTGTGGTGATAACTGCTCTCTTAGAAAGCTCTTTCGCCTCAGCTATAGGGAGGGCCTTACGAGTTTTGCGGTCGATGTAGCGGCCGTGCTCAAAAATTCTGTCTCTCGGATAGACAAAAAGCGTTTCATCTGTGATGAAGCTGCCTTTGTCAAGGTGAGTCATTGGAAAGACGATGTTATTTTTGCTTGCTTCGTCATCAAGTAGGTCGACGCCCATGTTAGGGTACTTTGTCTTGTCCCAATCAAGTAGATTTATTAGTGTCGCGTATAAATCGAGCTGGCTACCTATATTGTGCCTTTGCGCGTTTCCTTTGTAGCCGGGGACTCTGATTAGTAGCGGTATATTC
>NZ_CAKPYL010000074.1 GCF_934202865.1 uncultured Fenollaria sp.
GTTCTAGACCTTGAAAAGCTAAAAAATGCTAAGAAAGACCTAGCAATACTACATCCACTACCAAGAGTTAATGAGATAGCTGTAGACGTAGACGACGATCCAAGAGCTTGGTACTTTAGACAAGTTAAGAACGGTATGTATATAAGAATGGCACTGATAGCAAAATTATTGGGGGTTAAATAATGTTAAGTATAAATAGTATTTCAAAAGGTATAGTTATAGACCATATACAAGCTGGACATGGCATACAAATATTTGAATATCTAAATCTTAGAGAAGCTGATTTCACTGTAGCTCTTATAATGAATGCGCAAAGTGAAAAGATGGGCAGAAAAGATATGATTAAGATTGAAAATGAAATAGATTTAGATTTATCTGCACTAGGTTTTATCGATCCAAACATCACAGTGAACGTTATAAAAGATGAAAAGATCGAAAGAAAGATTAATCTTACTCTTCCAGAAGTTGTAGAAGGCGTTATAAAATGCAAGAATCCTCGCTGTATAACATCTGTTGAAAGAAATATTCCTCACAAATTTGTCTTAGTTGATAAAGAAAAAGGCAAATACAAATGTGCTTACTGTGATCATGTTTACGGCGAATAATATGATTATAGATAGATTATTTGAAGAAGTTCAAAAATTTGGTCCAATCTGTGTCGGTTTAGACACAGATTTGTCCTATATTCCAGAGCATTTAAATAGTATAGAAAGCATAGCAGATAGAGTTTTTAAATTCAACAAGGATATAATTGATGCAAGCTATGATTTAGTAGCTGTATATAAGCTTCAAATTGCTTACTACGAGGCTTTAGGTGTAGAAGGACTAGTAGCATACAAAAAAACTTTAGAGTACCTTAGAGAGAAGAATAAGCTAAGCATAGGCGACATCAAGAGATCAGACATTGCCAAAACAGCTGAAATGTATGCAAAAGCACACTTTGAAGGAGATTTTGAAGCTGACTTTATAACACTTTCACCATTTATGGGCTATGACAGCATAAAACCATATTTACCTTACTTGGAAAGCGGAGAAAAAGGAATATTTGTCTTATTAAGAACATCAAATCCTGGCGCTTTAGACATAGAATACCTTGAAAGTAAAGGCGAAACATTGTATAATATAATTGGTGACAATCTAAGTAAGATTGCAGATAGATACATCGGTGACTATGGTTATTCATCATTAGGCTTCGTTGTTGGCGACAATATCATGGATAGCGGCGAACAAGATGAGATAAGAAAGAGATTTCCTAGAGAATTTTTCTTAGTTCCAGGCTATGGTGCTCAAGGCGGAAAGGCTTCAACTGTAAGAAAATTACTCACAGAGCTTAATGGAGGCATTGTTAACTCATCAAGAGGAATAATAACAAGCCATATGAAGCACATGGAAGATGCCGATTATAAATCTGAAAATTATTTACAATACATTAGAGAAGCTGTTATAAATATGAAGGAGGATATCTGTGGCTAGAAATGCATATAAAGAGGGTACGATATTAGAAAACAATCACATTATTGACAATATCTACGTTTTAAAAGTAAGTGGACCATTCGAAGGTGCACCTGGACAATTTTATATGATTAAATCGTGGCAAGGAACAGACCCTCTTCTAGCGAGACCCATAAGCATCTACGATATAGATGAGGAGGGCAATATCTATCTTTTAGTAGCAAATGTTGGTAGAGGAACAGATATAATGATGAAGCTTAAAAAAGGCGATAAATTATATCTACTTGGACCACTTGGAAATAAGTTCCCGCTACCTAATAAAGATGAAAAAGTGGCTTTAGTTGGCGGTTCCGTTGGTATAGCGCCTCTTAAGTACCTTGCTAGATCAATACAAGATATCACTAAGAATATAGATTATTACGCGGGATTTAGAGATAATCCATACTTAATCGAAGATTTTGAAGAATATGTTGAAAATACTTATATTTCTACAGAGAGTGGCAAGGTCGGCTACAAAGGTTATATCATAGATATTTTAGAATCAGAGAAATATGATAAGATATACACTTGCGGACCGTTCCCAATGATGAAAGCCTTATTACTAAAGGCTCATAATAGAAATAAAGTACTTGTAAGTATGGAGTCAAGGATGGCTTGCGGCGTAGGTACATGCAGGGGCTGCAGTATAAAGACTAAAGTTGGCATGAGACGTGTTTGTAAAGACGGACCAATATTTGGAGGAGGTGTGTTTTTAATTGACTGATTTAAGAGTAAAGATAGCTGATATTGAATTTAAAAACCCACTAATCGCGGCGAGCGGAACCTACGGCTTTGGTAAAGAATATGAGGAGTACTACGATATCTCAAAGATAGGTGGCGTCTCCACTAAAGGACTTACACTAAATCCAAAAGATGGTAACGAAGGCATAAGATTATTCGAAACTCCAAGCGGGCTTATGAATTCTATAGGCCTTGAAAATCCTGGCATACAAGCTTTTATCGATAATGAACTAGACTTTTTACTATCGAAGGACCTTATTACACTTGTTAATATTGGCGGTAATAATATAGAAGATTACCTAGAGGCAGTTAGATTAATATCTAAAACTGAAGCTCAAATGATAGAGCTTAATATTTCATGCCCAAACGTTAAAAGCGGCGGCATGGCTTTTGGCATCAAGACATGCATTGCAAAAGATGTTGTTAAAAAAGTTAGGGATATAACAGATAAACCGCTTATAGTAAAGCTATCACCAAATGCTAATGACATTGTAGAGATGGCTAAAGCATGCGAAGAAGTCGGCGCAGATGCACTAAGCCTTGTCAATACATTTAACGCTATGGCCATAGACATAGACAGACGCAAAACTGTATTTAACAATAAAACTGCAGGTCTATCAGGCCCTGCAATCAAGCCTATTGCTTTAAGAATGACATATGAAGTATCAAAGGCAGTTAATATACCTGTTATAGGCATGGGTGGCATCAGTAATTACAGAGATGTTATTGAATTTATTATGGCTGGGGCAAGTGCTGTACAAGTAGGCACTATGAATTTTACAGAGCCTATGATTATGGCAAATATTGCTGAAGACTTAGAAAAATACATGAATGATAATAAGATAGCAAGTTTTGAAGAGATTAGAGGAATAATTTAATGAGTATAGGTGTAGATATACTTGAAATATCTAGAATTAGAAAATTAATGGAAAATGAAAAGTTTTTGAATCGCTTCTTTAGTGATGCGGAGATAAGCTATATAGAATCATCAGCTAAGGCTGATGAAACTTGTGCTGGAATTTTTGCTGCTAAAGAAGCTATTATTAAGGCTTTAAATGGCAATTTAGCTGGACTACAATATAAAGACATCTCTATAGAGAGAAAGAATGATGTACCATTTGCTTATGTGAATGGTATAAATTTTTTTGTCTCAATCTCGCACGATGGTGACTACGCCATAAGCATTGCAAGTACAGGTGAAACGCTTAGCAAAATCAATATTGAAGATGAATTTAAGGTGTTTAGAAAAAGAGATGACTTTACTCATAAGGGTGACTATGGTAAGCTTGCCATATTTGCTGGGTCTCTATCAATGACTGGAGCGCCTTACTTTGCCTCGCTTGCTGCGATGAGGACGGGCTGCGGACTATCTTATCTATACGTTGATAAAAATATACAAGATATACTCAGCGTGAAGCTATCTGAAACTATAATTAGATTGAGTGATAATTATGATTTGGCAGATATAGACGCTGTGCTTTTTGGACCAGCATGGTCATTTTTTGATAATAGAGATAAAATTTATAAAGATATAATACATTCAAATAAAAGACTTGTGATTGATGCGGATGGTCTTCATTATTTAAAAAAGTATGGAAATAAACTAGGATACAGGGCCATAATCACGCCGCATTTTGCTGAACTTTCAAGGCTATTAGATGTGGACATAGAAAAAATTATAGAAGATCCAAGTAAATATGCGCGCCTTGCTAGTGATAAGTTTGAAGTGGTGGTTGTTTTAAAGGGCCACAATACCATTGTCATGGATAAAGACAATGAATACATAAATCATACAGGAAACCCTGGTATGGCGACAGCAGGCTCAGGCGATGTGCTTTCTGGAATTATTGCTTCGCTTATTGTTCAAGGCTTCACGGCCTTTGATGCAGCGAAATATGGAGTATATTTGCACGGCTTAGCAGGGGATCTTGCAAAAGAAAAATACACAGAATATTCATTAATAGCAAGCGATATAATTGAGTTTATACCGAAAGCTATTAAGATGATGGAGGTAAAATAAATGAAGGGCAATAGAGCCGCTTGGCTTGAAATTAATTTAAATAATCTTGAGTACAATAT
>NZ_CAKPYL010000075.1 GCF_934202865.1 uncultured Fenollaria sp.
TTAGATGAAGTTAAATTAATAAGTACAGAAGAATTTGGCAATAAGTATGATTTTAGAAATCATAAAAATGTAGAAATTTCTCTTATTGGAGAACATCAAGCCCTAAATGCTTCTCTAGCTCTTATGGTTTTAGATTCATTAAAAGAAGAATATAAATTAGATGAAGAAAAGAAAAAACTTGGATTTAAAAAGGCAGTAAATATTGGAAGGACTGAATGTCTATCAAGAAATCCACTTGTTCTTGTAGATGGTTCACACAATTTAGATTCAATAGAAAAAATAGAAAAAAGTGTAAAGAAATTTAAATATAAGAATTTAATTTTGGGATTTAAAGATGAGTTTGAAGAGGATATACTTATGCTTAATTACTTAGAGGATAATTATTTAGAAGAAGTAGTTAAGTATAATTTAACGAGTGCTATATTTAGCTATGATAAGGCTAAAAAGCTTAGTGAAGAAGCTGTAAGACAAAATAAAGTTGCCAAGATACATATTGCGCTTGACACAGGTATGTCTAGAATTGGTTTTCAAGCAGATGAAGTTCATAGAGCAAAATCTGTAGAAGAAATTTTAAAGATTGCAAGCCTTAAAAATATCGATATAGAAGGTATATTTACTCACTTTGCTAATGCTGATATAAAGGATAAAACTTTAACTCATAAGCAATATGATAATTATCAAAAAACCGTTTCTATGCTCGAAGAGGCTGGACTTAATATAAGGATTAAACACGTTTCAAACTCAGCATCCATCATGGATTTAAAGGATTTAAACCTTGATTATGTTAGAGCAGGCATCATTCTTTACGGTTACTATCCATCTGATGAGGTTATAAAAGAGAATTTACCATTAAAAAAATTGATGCAATTAAAAGCTTGTATATCAAATGTTAAAGAGATAGAAGCGGGCGAGGGCGTTAGCTATACATTCTCATTTATTGCTGATAAAAAGACTAAGGTAGCCACTATACCTATAGGATACGCAGATGGCGTAAGAAGACTTTTACAAAACAAGTTAAAAGTCTTATATAAAGACAAGTTATTGAACAACATAGGAAACATTTGTATGGATCAATTTATGGTTGATGCAACAGGAACTGATGCAAAGATTGCTGATGTGGTAACTATCATTGGTGATGGCACTAACATGGCTATGACTTATGATGACCTTGCCAAGATTGAAGGCACTATTAACTATGAAGTTCTAACTGATATGAAGGATAGAATTTCTAGAAAATATTATTACGATGGAGAAGAAATAAGCTCTCACAACTATAATGATATATAGCTTAAAGCCGTAAAGTTATTGACTTATAAGCGATTTTAACTTATAATATAATTGTCTTACTTATCAGAAAGGATGTGAGAATATGATTAAAAGAGGTGATATTATATATGCAGATTTATCACCTGTCATAGGCTCTGAACAAGGTGGCGTGAGGCCAGTTATTGTCGTGCAGAACGATGTCGGCAACAAGTATTCACCGACCATTATTGTTGCGGCAATTACAAGTCAACTGAATAAGTCTAAACTACCGACCCATATAGAGATAGATGGACCGGAATTTGGCTTGCCTAAGGATAGCGTAATTTTGCTTGAACAGATCAGAACTATTGATAAGAAGAGATTGAGAGAAAAAATAGGAAGCGTAACTGAGAAGCTTATGGCGAAGGTTGACGAGGGACTAAAGATAAGTTTAGCATTGACTAAATAGTTTTTACATATAGAAAATTTAGGAGGAAATAATGAGTATTAAAAGCATTTCCGTATTAGGATTAGGATATATTGGCTTACCAACAGCCACAATACTAAGTGATCATTTCAAGGTCTTTGGATATGATCCTGTTAAGGAAAAAATCGAAAAGATTAAGAATGGAACCTTAGAGATAGATGAGCCAGGACTTAAAGATGTCCTTGACAAAGCTCTTAAAGAAGGAAGGATAGAGGTTTCAAGCAAAATTCATGAAGCTGATATGTATATAATATGCGTTGGAACACCATTTAATGATGATAAGAGCTGTGACTTAAAATACATTAAGGATGCTTGTCACGACATTCTAAAAGTTATTAAAAAAGGCGATACTGTTGTATTGGAATCAACATCGCCACCACGCACAACTGAAGATGTAGTTAAGCCTATACTTGAAAAGTCTGGCTTAAAGGTTTCAGAAGACATATATTTAGCTCACAGTCCTGAAAGAGTTATTCCAGGAAATATTTTGTATGAGCTAAAAAATAATCATAGAGTAGTAGGCGGAGTGGATACAAAATCTGCTGAAATAGTTAGAGATGTGTATAAAACCTTCGTTGATGCAGAAGTATTTACAACAGACGCAACAACAGCTGAAGTATGTAAGCTACTAGAAAACACATTCAGAGACGTTAACATAGCTCTTGCAAATGAAATGCTTAAGATTTGTGACACACTTGGTGTCAACGTATGGGAACTAATTGAATTAGCTAATAAACACCCAAGAGTAAATGTTCATACACCAGGACCAGGTGTTGGCGGACACTGCATATCCGTAGACCCATGGTTCTTAGTAACAGCAGATAAGGAAAACTCTAAGTTAATTCATCAAGCTAGAGATATAAATGACTCTATGCCTAAGTTTACTGCGGATAAGATAAGGAAACTAGTTGATAAAGGCTCAAAGATAGCTATACTTGGCTCTTCATTTAAGCCAAATATTGATGACTTTAGAGAAAGCCCAATAACTCATCTTATTGCTTTATTGAAAGATGATTACAATGTAGCCGTTTACGATCCATTTAAGAATGATCAAATACTTGAATTTAATGAACTTTATGATGATATACGCCCAGTAGTTACAGGCGCAGATTTATTGGTTTTAGGCGTAAATCATGGACAATTCTGTTTCCTTGACTACAAAGAAATAGGTAAAATTATGAATAAAAAGAATATTTTTGACACAAGAAACTATATTGATAGAGAAAAAGTAGAAGCTTTAGGCTTTAATTATTATTTATTAGGTAGTGGAGAACTTGAGTAAGATATTATTTATTGCAAATCAATTCCCGCCAATAGGTGGAAGTGGTGTGCAAAGAAGTTTAAAATTTGTAAAATACCTATCAAGGCTTGGCAATGAAGTTTTGGTTGTATCAAAGGATGCTAGTAAAGATTTAAAGGACGATAGCTTATTAAAGGACGTTCCAGAAAACGTTAAAGTTATTAGACTTAAGGCCCATGATATTAACAATAGCGGTCTATTTAAGAAGGTCTATGCTAAGTTCTTTGCTCTTCCTGATGCAGAAGTTTTTTGGTATAAATTTAACAAAAAAGAAATAGAAAAGATAGCTCTAGAATTCAATCCAGATGTGATATATACTACAAGCTACCCATATTCGGCTCATCTATTTGGCTTATACTTAAAAGAAAAGTTTCCGAAGATGAAGTGGATAGTCGATTATAGGGACGAGTGGACAAATAATCCATTCCACTTAGATAGCTTTTCATCAAGAATGAAGATGAAAGCATCTAAAAAGACTGAGCTTGAAATAAATTCTAAGTGCGATTACTTTATTACAAACACTAGATTTATGCTCGATAACTTCATAGCAGATTTACCTGAGCTTAAAGGCAAATCTATTTATATACCGAACGGTTACGACGAAGAGGACTTTTTAGGCATATATCCTAAAGAAGAAAGTGATAAATTTACCTTTATTCATACTGGCGCTTTATATGGCAGAAGAAATTTACATGAATTTTTATCAGCCTTAAAAGAGCTTGTAGATGAAGGTAAAATCGATAAGAACGAGATTAGGATAAATATTGCAGGCAATGTAAAAAAATCTCAAATAGAAGAGTATAAAAAAACATATAATTTTGAAAAAGAAATTAATTATCTATCATATCTGGCTCATGAAGAGTCAATAAGAAAGCTACT
>NZ_CAKPYL010000076.1 GCF_934202865.1 uncultured Fenollaria sp.
CGCGATTAAGGACTCTGACATCTACTACATCGAGAGCAATCACGACGAGGAGATGCTTGAGAAGGGCCCATATAGCTACTACCTAAAGAGAAGAGTGCGCTCCGAAGAAGGCCACCTATCTAATATGCAGGCAGCGGACCTGATCAAAAAGTCACTCAAGGACAAAAATGAATTAGTTTTCCTAGCCCACCTATCGCATGAGAATAACACAGAAAAACTCGCTTACTTGACAGTTTATAAAGAGCTGCTTGAGTCAGGACGAAGAGCCGAAGACTTTAGACTAAGAGTCACACACAGAATGAAAAGAACACTTGTATACGAGGTGGATTAGATGCTAAAGATAGATCTCATAGTACTTGGTAAAATCAAGGAAAAGTATTTAAACGAGGCCATAGACGAGTACAAGAAACGCATCTCGCGCTTCGCCACACTTAATATAGTGGAGCTGAAAGATAGAGATAAGCCAGATAAACTCTCAGACGCCGAGCTCGAAAAGATAGTGGATGAAGAGTCAGAAGAAATACTTTCGAAGATCGATGAGACGAGCTTCGTCATCACTTTGGAGATAGAGGGAAAGCTCTTAACAAGCGAAGAATTCGCAGACGTGATTAAGGACGCAGGCGTAAGTGGTTACTCCAAGATCACCTTGATTATAGGCGGGTCCAATGGATTTAATAGCAAAGTCTCGAACAAAGCAGATCTAAAGCTAAGCTTCGGACGAATGACCATGAATCATAAGTTGATGAGAGTGGTGTTGATGGAACAGGTGTTTAGGGCGTTTAAGATTATTAATAACGAGGCATATCATAAGTAGGAGTTTGTGTTCGTGCGAAGCACCAAGGTTCTCGTCCGCATGGACGAGGTTCTTCAAATGCGCCCTTACGCTCATTCGCTTTTCGGCAATGCTCGAGTATGACTAATACGCTCCGCTTGCCTCAAAGCTCCATTTCGCGTAATCATCACATTTTTCCAGCAAAATTTGTTTGATCTGGTTCATTTTGATGAGCTTCTTCATTCATCACAGTGCGAAGCACCAAGGTTCTCGTCCGTTAGGATGAGGTTCTTCTTTTGACTACAGAATTTGTTTGTGTTGGCTCGATGATTTGCAAAGTTAATTAGTTTATTTTATGAGAAGGCATTGCGCCTTCTTTTTTTATGCCTAACGCAAAGAAAAAATTTATTGTTACAAACGTGTTACAAAATCGCGCAAAGCTTGATTTTTGCACTATGTAGATGCTATACTTAGGATAGATAAGTAGATATATTTATATATCAATATAAAGTGAAAACAATAAAAATAATAAAAAGGAAGTGCAATTATGAAAAAGAAAAATTTTGCAATATTTTTTAGCCTAGTGATGATATTATCATCATTTGTAAGCTTGTGTGAGGTAAGCTTAGCACAAGATGCAAAATATGTTTTAAGTGGGGAAAATGATAAAATATTTAACACTGCAGAAGATCTTCTTGTGTATATGAATGAGGCAAGTAATTTTGTCATGGGTAAAACATATACACTCACACTAAATGATAATTTAATTTTGCCAGTCGAAGCAGGAGAATTAAAAAGCCTAGAAATAAGTAGCAATATCACAATTAATGGTAATGGCAAAACTATAAGCGGAGCCAATGGCGGAAAAGAAAAAACACCTTTAATTAGATTTAGTGAAAACAGCGGAAATTCTATTAAGCTTAGCTTAGAAAATCTTATTATAGATGGTGGAATTATTGAAGATAATTATTATCAAGGATTAAACACTTTATATGTTGTATCAGAAAGCGAATTATATATTAATAATACTATATTTAAAAACTGCTTAGCTGATGAAGGCGGTGCTGCTTATATAAGAAGCGTAAATAAGTTTGAAATAAATAATTCTAAGTTTATTAATAATAAGGCTGAAAACACAGATGAGTATAATTGCAGTGGTGGCGCTTTGAACGTTGAGAAGGGCTTTGATAGTGACTTTACTTGTTCTATAAGAAATAGTGAATTTTTAAATAATAGCTCTACTGGAAATGCCGGTGCAATAAATGTCTATGGAAAAGTAGCTTTATCTAAGATAAAAGTTATTGGCAATAAAGCTCGCAAGTATGCTGGTGGAGTATTTTTAGACAATGCAGGAGAAAGCACATTAAAAGATTCGTTTTTTGAAAATAATGAAGCTGGAGAAACGGGTGGAGCTATAGCTGTAAAAGCATGCACTAATACAAGGCTAGAAAACTTAAAAATACTTAATAATAAAGCAAAAAGAGGTGGAGGAATTTTTACTGAGTACTGTGGGACAAGCATAAAAAATACAGAAATTTTAGGAAATCATGCTTTAATATCTGGCGGAGCGTTTAGTACTAGCGGTGGTTACTTTGAGAGTCCATTAGAGAGTGTAGATATAATCAATAATAGCGCTGATTTAATCGGTGGAGGTATGTTTTTGTGTAGCAGTGAAGCTGAATTTAAAAATTGTAAACTTATTGGAAATAAAGCAGGACTTAATGGCGGCGCTATAACTATAAACGGATGGGGAGCACGTTATCAAGATATAGAGAATGACACATATGACGGTTTAACAACAAATGAGAATACTATATTTGATAAAAACTTTGCTGGTAATGGCTTTTACAATCCACCAAAAAATTATAAAGATTTCACAAATTTAAAGTTTGCAAAATATTCTTTGGGTGGAAAGCTTTATATTTTAAATGCGGCAAAAAAACTAGAAAAAGTGGATTCTTTATTAAATAACTATGATGTAGATTATATTAATCCAATATCAATCATAATTTATGATCCGAATGGAGGACAAGGAGAAGTATATTTAAGTGAAGTAGATAGCACAAAAATAGGTCCAGATTTAGTGCAAGAAGGATCTTATGGAGATGATAGTTATTTAATTCTAGAAAGAAAGAGCATAATTAAAACTCTTAAAGAAACTGGTTTTACAAACTCTAGAAAATTTTTAGGTTGGTCAAGAGATAAAGATGCTACAAAGCCTGAGTATACACCAGGTGAAGAAGTAAAAGTAAAAGGCAATCTATATCTATATGCTATTTGGGAAAATCCACCTGAACCAAGCACAGTTATCTTAACACTTGATGAAAATTATAGAAATGGCAAGATTACAAATATCGAAGTTGAAGTAGGAGACCTTATCGAGCCGCATCTATATATCCCTCGTAGAAGAGGATACACATTCAGAGGCTGGAGCTACGACCAAAAACATCTTGACGAAGTAAAACCTGGCGATAGAATTTATTCAGACACTACGCTATATGCAATATGGAAGAGAGCCGAAGAAGAAAAACATGAAGAGCCAGAAGAAATAAAGGGAGACGATCACAAAGCATATATCTTTGGTTATCCTAATGGTACAGTTAGACCAAACGGATCAATAACAAGAGCCGAAGCGGCTGCAATGTTAGCAAGACTATTAAACATCGAAGCAATAGGTTCAGCAGCTAAGCCAAACTTTACAGATACAGAAAGCTCATGGTATAACAAAGCCATCAACGCTGTGGTGTTTAGAGGCATAATGAAAGGTTACCCTGATGGACGCTTCAGACCAAACGCACCTATAACCAGAGCAGAATTCGCTCAAATGATCTCTACAATCGACAATAAGCCATATGGCACAGCACCATTCGCAGACGTTCCTGGTCATTGGGCAGAAAGAGCCATCGGATCAGAATATCAAGCAAAGAGAATCACAGGCTACCCAGACGGTTTATTTAGACCAGACGCAAACATCACAAGAGCCGAAGCAGCAGTTATACTAAACAAGATCTTCGAAAGAAAATATGATAACTTATCATTACTAAAGTGCAAAAACCCACAAATGATAAAGAGATTCACAGACCTTGACGAAACATTCTGGGGCTGGAACGATATG
>NZ_CAKPYL010000077.1 GCF_934202865.1 uncultured Fenollaria sp.
GATGGCACCATAGACACTATAATCATCAATGCTGCTGAATGCGAGCCGTTCTTGACATGTGACCACAGAATGATGCTTGAATATTCAGACAGAATGATAGGCGGCCTTAGGATAGTTATGAAATATCTTAATGTTAGCAGTGCTTACATAGGAATTGAAGATAATAAACAAGACGCTATAGACCTACTAGAAGAAAAATTAAAAGATGACAAGTTCATCAAAGTAGCAGTACTTAAAACTAAATTCCCTCAAGGGGACGCTTATAGAATGGTTGACTCAATCTTAGGCAGAAAAGTTCCTCAAGGAGGAAGAACTAAGAATGTTAATACATTTGTAAGTAATGTTGGTACCTTCGTAGCCATCTACGATGCAGTAACATTTGGTCACGTATCACATAAGAGAGTAGTTACAGTTACAGGTAACGGAGTAAAAACACCTAAGAACATCAACGCATATGTTGGAACATCTATCAGAGACCTAGTTGAACAAGCTGGCGGCTTCAATGGCGATGTTACAAAAGTTATAGTTGGTGGACCAATGACAGGTGTCGCTCAATATTCATTAGATACACCTATATCTAAGAACACATCAGGTATAATCCTGTTAACTGATAGCGACTATAAAGATGAAGAAGAAAGCCAATGCATCAAATGCGGTAAGTGCGTAGAAGCTTGTCCAGTACACTTAATGCCACTTTATATCTCTAAATATCAAGAGCTTGGCAACTTAAAGATGTGCGACAAATACAACGCTCAAAGCTGTATAGTATGCGGATCTTGTTCATATGTTTGTCCTGCAAAGAGATTCTTAGCTGAAAGAATTTCAGTAGCAAAGAGAGAGATAAAACAATCTCTAAGAAGATCTAGATAGGAGGGAAATATGGAAACAAATAAAAATTTACAAGAAGAAAAGCTTTATAGAGTAAGCTTAGCTCCATATTTGCGTTCTAAGGATACTACTCAAAAGATGATGCTAGACGTTATCATAGCATTACTACCAGCATTAGCAGCAAGTATCTACTTTTTCGGCATGAATGCTTTAATGCTAACAGTAGTATCAGTAGCTTCATGCGTTGTAGCAGAAGTACTTATGCAAAAGCTATTCAAAAAGAAAGTTACAGTTAGCGATTTATCGGCTGTAATTACAGGAATTTTATTAGCATTTAACTTACCAGCAAGTGCACCATGGTGGATGCCAGTATTTGGCGGTTTCTTTGCTATATGCATAGTAAAACAAATCTTCGGTGGAATCGGTTCAAACTTTATGAACCCAGCACTTGGAGCAAGAGCAGCTATCATGGCATCTTGGCCAGGACTAATTACTAATTACATCACACCTGACGGAGTAGCATCAGCTACACCACTTCAACTAATGAAGGCAGGTACAACAGCTGAATTGCCATCACTTATGGATATGGCAATTGGTAACATCGGTGGAGTTATAGGTGAAACATGTTCTATACTATTGATTCTTGGCGGAATCTACTTAATAGTAAAGAAAGTTATTGATTGGAAAATACCTTGCCTATATATTTTAACTACAGCAGTATTATTACTAGCATTTGGCGTTGACATAAGTTTATTGC
Organism: uncultured Fenollaria sp.; assembly: GCF_934202865.1. GTDB lineage: Bacteria > Bacillota > Clostridia > Tissierellales > Peptoniphilaceae > Fenollaria. The sequence continues at coordinate 1,586 of NZ_CAKPYL010000077.1, forward strand.
CATACCATATACTTGGTGGAGGACTTATACTAGGAGCCTTCTTCATGGCAACAGACTTCGTTACATGTCCTGTAACACCTAATGGTAGAATCATATTTGCTATAGGCTGCGGTCTAATCACTGCTATAATCAGAATATATGGCGGTATGGCAGAAGGCGTTTCATATGCAATCATACTTATGAACACTGCTACACCATTAATCGAGTCATTAACTACACCTAAGGTATTTGGGGAGGTTAAGAGCAAATGAAAGAAACATTAAAACTTGGTTTAATATTATTCATCATTGCAGCTTTCTCAGGTGGAGTTTTATCTTACACAAACAGTTTGACTAAGCCTATCATAGACCAAAGGGAATATGAAGAAACTCAAACTGCTTTTAAAGAATTAATTCCAGATGCTGATAGCTTTGATCAGCTTGATGCAGCAAAACTTGAAAGCTTAAAGAGTGAAAATAAAAAGATTCAAGACATATACGAAGCGAAAAAAGATGGTTCAGTTATAGGATACACATTCAAAACTTCTGGATCAGGTTATGGCGGAGACGTTGTTATATTAACAGGCGTTGCAGAAGATAAGATTACTAAGATACTTGTTTTATCTCACAAAGAAACACCATCATTAGGTGATAGAATTGAAAATGATGAGTTCAAAGATTTATTTGTTGGCAAAGATGCAAGCAATGAACTAGTTTTATCTAAGACTGCTTCTGGAGAAGAAATACAAGCTATATCAGGCTCAACAATCTCTTCAAGAGCAACTGTAGAAGCTGTTAATCAAGCAATTGACGCTTTAAGTAAGTTAAAGTAGAGGTGCGAGATGAAGATATCAAAAATATTTAAAGAAGGCTTAATTGATAATAATACAATATTATCACAATTAGTTGGTCTATGCTCAGTACTTGCCATCTCTAGTACTCTTAAAAACTCTGTTACAATGGCAGTTGCTGTAATGATAGTTACAATCCTTTCAAACTTTTTCATTTCTTTGTTAAGAAAGATTATTCCTTCAAAGATAAGAATACCTATATATATAGTTATCATAGCAACATTCGTTACTATTATAGACTTAGTATTACACGCATATTTACCAGATATGTATAAGCAACTAGGCTTATTCATTCCGCTTATTGTAGTTAACTGTATGATACTTGCAAGAGCTGAAAGCTTTGCATCAAAGAACAATGTTTTCTACTCAATAATAGATGGTTTAGCATCTGGTCTAGGATATGCTATCGCAATATGCGCATTAGGTTTTGTTAGAGAATTAATTGGCGCTGGATCAATCTGGGGCAAACAAATCTTCCAAGGAGCTAGTTTATTCGTGCTTCCTCCAGGAGCATTCATTGTTCTAGGTATATTCGTAGCCATCTTTAACATTTACTTATTGAAGAAGAAAAAGGAGGAAAACTAGATGGGAACAATATTTAAGATTTTGATTTCTACAATTTTTGTAAACAACTACGTTTTCGCTCAATTCCTAGGAATTTGTCCGTTCCTTGGCGTTTCAAGTAAGGTAGAGACAGCTACAGGTATGAGTGTTGCAGTTACATTCGTTGTTACACTTGCTTCAATCATTACTTATTATGTACAAATACTATTACTTAACCCATTTAACTTAGGATATTTACAAACAATTGTGTTTATACTTATCATAGCGTCACTTGTACAATTCGTTGAAATGGTTATAAAGAAGATATCTCCAGCACTTTATGGAGCGATGGGTGTGTTCTTACCACTAATCACAACAAACTGTATGGTACTTGGTGTTGCTATACTTAACATTCAAAGTGATTATAACATTTTTGAAGTAATCACAAACGCTATTGGCGCATCACTTGGTTTTGGCTTAGCACTAATACTACTTTCTTCACTAAGAGAAAAGCTTGAACTTGTTGATGTACCTGAACCACTTAAGGGAATGCCTCTTGCACTAATCGCAGCTGGACTTATGTCTATCGCGTTCATGGGCTTCTCAGGACTAGTATAGGAGGTAGAATATGGAAGTATATTTAATACCTATAGCAGTCTGTGGTATCATAGGCTTAATATTTGCGGTTTTATTATCAATCGCTTCAAAAGTATTTGAAGTAAAGCTAGATCCAACTGTAGATAAAGTTTTATCTGCACTACCAGGAGCTAACTGCGGTGCTTGCGG
>NZ_CAKPYL010000078.1 GCF_934202865.1 uncultured Fenollaria sp.
AATATAGCCTTGTGTGTTAGTATACCGGCAAAATTATCTTGTTCATCAAAAACAGCTAAAAATGGTATAGATAGCTTACCAAGCGCATATGATGCTTGCTCGATGTTTGATGTGATGGATATCTTTTCATATTTTTGTTCATTAAAATCAGAAACTAATTTTTCTAAGAACTTTTCTTTGTCTGTACAAGACCATTCATAATAAGTTCTGAATATTGTTTCTTTGTGTAAAATACCGATTAGCTTGTCACCATCAACAACTGGCAAACTCAAAAAGTCTCCTTCTTCAAACTTTTTGATAGCTTCAGCCATAGTTTCGCTTGATTTTACTGTTGTAAGTTTTTCCTTTGGAATCATATAGTTCCTTACGTACATAATACTACCCCCTATCTGTATCTTTTTAAAACTCTTTCATTTAATCCGTTCCAATATGCATCTATATACAAATTGGTACATGTATTTAAAATAAATTTAAATGTTTCTTTATAAATTATCTTTAAATCTTCTTTAGGAATCATGATGCTTGTAGGATTGATACCATCTCTGTCAAGCTCTAATTGCCTATCTACATATTTATTCAAGGAATAAGTTTTGTCTTTGATCACTTTGTTTGAGAATTCATAGACAGTAGCTAGAACTTTTCCTCTCTTTTTCTCTTCTTTTATTAATTCACTTCTTAGTCTTTTCTTAAAATTCCTTACGTCTCTGTTTACGTTCTTGAATTGGAACAAATACTTTTTATTTGCCAAATCGCTGCTCTTGTAATACTTAAGCGCTTCTTTTTCTAAAGCGTTTGCTAAATTAGCGTTATTGAAGCCTTGTATATATCCATCTAGGTAGATGTAGAGCTCCAATCTATTGATGTCTTCGTGTATTTGCAAGGACAATGATCTGGATATGCAGTGAGCATCTGATCTGTAGGCTATGGCTTTTGCAATTTTATTTCTTAGTATACCCATTGAAACATACTTTGGAAATATATTTTGCACGCCCATATTAATATCGTAGAAGCTCATTAGGGACTTAAGCGAATCTATGTCACCTCTATAAAGAAAATTACGTTTTAATCCAACACAGATATGAGATTTAGAAATCTCAACTTGCATTTTCTTACCTCCATTAATCTTATTTCAATTATACTACATTTTCGAGTGAAAATATATTAAGAAAAAATAATTAAGTTATGTCGAAAATTTAACAATTAACATAGGCTTGATGTGTACTTGATTAAAAACTTTTTATTTTCTTCTACTCATTTAATAAATTTTTATATTCTTCAAAAAATTTATAATTATTCAGGCAAATATAAATTTTTTCTATAGTGGAGTCATTATTTTGAAGATATGACTTTATTGCGCTAATGGCAATTTTACTCGCTTCTTTAATGTCCATGGCAAAGGCACCACATGAAATTGCTGGTATAGCAATCGTTTTGATCTTATATTCATCAGCAAGACTCAAAAGATTAATGTATGTCTTTTCTAAGAGCTGATACTTTTTCCTGTTTGAGTCCATGGGGCCAACTACATGTATGATGTATTCATTTTTAAGCTTATGTGCGCGCGTAATCTTGGCTCCGCTTGTGTATGTGCCAGCTAGTTTCACTGTCTCATCTAAAAGCTCTTCACCATCGTTTAGGTGAATAAGTCCATCTAGTCCGCCTCCTCCTAATAAGGAGTTGTTCGCGGGATTCACTATGCATTCTACATCTAAATCAAATATATCTCCATAAACGGCTTCTATTACCGATGTCTTAATTATCATACAAGCTTAACTAGTTCAACTACTGTTTTAAATGCCTTTTCCATTGATTGTATTGAAGCGTACTCATATCTTCCGTGGTAGTTCATACCGCCTGTGAAGATGTTTGGACAAGGAAGTCCCATAAATGAAAGCCTTGCACCATCTGTTCCGCCTCTAACTTGTGTAACCATTGGCTCAACGCCAGCGTTTACCATAGCTTTCTTAGCTAGCTCAACTATTTCTAGTCTTGGTTCTATCTTTTCATACATATTGTAATAAGAGTCTTTGATGTCTAGTTCCATAGCTTCGTTATATTTATAGTTAATATAGTCTTGAGCGTCTTTCATTAAGCACTTCTTTGATGTAAAGCCTTCTTTAGTGAAGTCTCTGATGATGTAGTGCATTTGTGTTTCTTCTACTGTGCCTTTTATATTTGTTAATAGTATAAAGCCTTCGTAGCCTTCTGTATACTCTGGTCTTTCGTTAACTGGTAGCATAGCGTTATACTCCATAGCAACTAATTGTGAGTTAATCATCTTGTTCTTTGCTGAACCTGGGTGAACGTTTCTACCCTTTATAGTAATCTTAGCAGATGCTGCGTTGAAGTTTTCGTACTCGATTTCTCCAAGTGGTCCACCGTCAATAGTGAAGGCGTAATCTGCGCCAAATTTCTTAACGTCAAATAAATCTGCTCCTCTACCAATTTCTTCGTCTGGTGTAAAAGCAATTCTAATTTTGCCGTGCTTTATGTCTGGATTTTTAATAAAGTATTCCATTGCTGTAACGATTTCAGCAACGCCTGCCTTGTCGTCAGCGCCTAATAATGTTGTTCCATCAGTTACTATTAGGTCGTCGCCTACATAATCATTTAGCTCTGGGAAGTCATTTGGGCTTAGGATGATGTTTTCTTCTTCATTAAGAACTATGTCCTTGCCATCGTATTTTTCAACGATTCTTGGCTTAACATTCTCCCCACTCATATCAGGTGAAGTATCCATGTGCGCTATAAGGCCAAGCACGTCCTTCTCTTCATCTGTATTTGCTGGAAGCGTGGCATATAGATAAGCGTGCTCATCAAGCTCAACATCTTCCAAACCTAATTCAATAAGTTCATCTCTTAATTTCTTTGCAAAGTCCATAATCTTCGGACTGCTTGGGCAATTTGGAGACTCCTCATCTGATTTAGTATCAATCTTTGCGTATTTAATAAAACGATCTACTAAGATATCTTTCATAAAATCACTCCTTTATTGATTCTTACCCATTTAGATAAAAAAATAACAAGCAAAATGCCTGTTATTGTATCTTTTAATATTATTATTTGTACTTCTCTGCTAGTTCAAGAAGCGCCTTCTTTATATCGTTACCATCCGAATAATTATAGTAACCAGCTTCATTCATCATAACGACTCTGTGGCAAGGTATAATT
>NZ_CAKPYL010000079.1 GCF_934202865.1 uncultured Fenollaria sp.
AGTCGAGCTCTTTGCCGAGCCATTTCTTGATTGATTCTTGTCGCTCGGCGTTTTTGACTGTCATAGCATGATGGTCGCCATAAATCACAATGACTGTCTCGTCCAAAAGACCTAGCTCATCAAGGTCCTTAAAGAAGCTCTCTATGGCTTCGTCGGTGTATCTCGCGCACTTGGCGTATCTATATACATAATCATCTTCATCGCCGGGAAGTGGCTTAATGCTCGCTAGCTCCTCTGGCAGGATGAATGGCGTATGCGTTGTAAGCGTAATCATAAAGGAAAAGAACTTATCGCCTTTTTGTGCGGCATCCTTAAATTTCGCAAGTGACTGCTTGAAAAATGATTTATCTGCTAGACCCATGTTGATGATCTCGTCTTGGGTAAATTCTTCTCCAAGCATAATATCATCCACGCCAAGCTCTTCGTAAAACTTTCTTCTGTCGTAAAACTTACCAGTGTTGCCGTGAAAGGCCATGGTCCTGTAGCCGTGGTCCTTTGCCGCTGTGAAGAGACCGTAGTTGTCGCAGTCCTCATAAAGCTTGTAGGCCTGCCCCTTAAGCGATGGATAAAGGCCGTTTAATGAGACAAACTCCGCGTCCGATGTATTGCCCATACCCAGAAGTTCGAAGTAATTATCAAAGTAGATGCTGCCCTCGTCCCCTATGAGCCTGTTCATAAATGGAGTGATCTCCTCGCCGTTGTACTCTTTCTTCACAAAAGTATTTTGAAGGCTTTCGCACTGAATCACGATGATGTTTTTGCCCTTAGCAAGCCCCGTGAAGTCATTCTGCGTAAATTTTCGCTCGCTAAACTCTCTTGCGACGTCCATCTCCATGGTCTCGTCTTGCATTGCTCTTTCATCTACAATCCTCTTTACTTTACTCATGGCAATGGTTGAGTAAAGCTCTGTACCAAAGATGCTGCCAAAAAGGTATTGCGGCGCGATTATTAATAGCGCTGCTAAGCCTAAGCCAATGGCTGCGCTCTTCGCGCTGCTCTTCTTTTTTTCGCTCGTCATGACTATGACAATATTTATTAGTGACAAGATTATAATAGCTATTAAAAATGTACTGATATTCTCAATGATAACTGGTCCCGTGCCCTTAAGCTCTTTCGCTTGGCCTAATCTTGATAAAAGATTGAAGTTAGCAAATTCCGCATAAAAAACGCTTGCGGCTATCTTGGCAAGGCCTGCTATGGCTATGACGGCTGCCCTATATACCCTCGATGTGAAAGCAAGTAAAACTGCTAGCTCTATCACCGTTGTAAAGAAAACTGCAAGGAGCAATAAAATAAGCCTTGGCCTTTGATCCAAAGCTAGTTTATAAATAAAATTCTTATAATAGAATAATATATTGATTATAAATAAGATGCCTATTACTATCCCAAGTCTTTTCTTCTTCAAAGCCTTCGCCTTCTTCCTCTTTTCATTATATCACATTTTACATGCTTTTAATAATGTTTTTACAAAGGCCCTGACATAAAAATAGAGCCGCTTCGCGCGGCCCATATCGATCTAAAACTATTTTTCTATAAATTTTTTAAACTTCTCAGCGAAGTCCTTGATTCTTTCTTTGTTATCTGCTAGGAACTTTCCTTCTTCATCTGCAAATAGTATGCTTATTGTGTTCATTGGATCTATATTTGCTCTTAGTTGATGAAGTACTGCTATCAATTCTTTTTGCGCAAGTCTTGTTCCGTCAAGTCCTTGTGTTACGCCAGCTACAGCAAAGTTCTTGCCACCGATTAGGTACTTTTCATCATCGTTTGGTCTTGATAACCAGTCGATCATGTTCTTGACAGTGCCTGGCACTGAGTAATTGTACTCAGGTGACGCGATGATGACGCCTTCCGCTTCTCTAATATCTTCTCTAATCTTCTTGATCCAGTCTTCTTCTGGTTTTTCTAAATCTTGGTTAAACATTTTAAAATCATTTGGATAATATTCTACGATATCGTAATCAGCAAATTCCTTTTCTATTTCCTTTGCTAATAGTTTATTCAGTGAGCCCTCTCTTTGTGAGCCAATTAAAAATACTAATTTCATTTCATCACTCCCTCTTAAACTATATACCCAAATACTTTAATTATAATGCTTAAGTCCCAAAATTAAGTCCCTGAAGACGCTTGCTAGATAAAGTGAACCCGCGACAACTATGACAGCATCGTCTGTATATAGCTCAAGTGCCTTCTTGTAGGCTTCTTTGTTGTCTTTAATAAAGTAGATGCCTCTCCTTTCGCCGATGGCCTCAGCCAGCTTTTCAAACTCAAAGTCCCTGCCCTTGTAGACAAGGCTAGTCACGATAAAGTCCGCGTTAAGCCCATCGAAAGTCTCGAAAACCTTTTTATAATCCTTATCCTTCAAAAACGACGTGATCATGATGACTTTTTTATCAAGGCCAAGCAAATATTTCTTTAGCTCAGCAGCGCTCGCCTCGTTATGTGCCCCATCGATGATGATGTAGGGCTCTTCCTTAACAGTCTCTATACGGCATGGCCACTTAACTTCGCTTAAGCCCTTTTTTATGGCAGCCTCATCTATATCAAGTCTAAATCTATTAGCAAGGTCCTTTGCCACCCAAACCGCCATAGCTGCGTTTTTCGCTTGAAACTCGCCTGCTAGACTTACGCTATAGGCCTCGCCATCGTAAGTAAAATCAGTTTCTGTATCACTTTTGCCTATGCTTATGGCCTTGCCATCCAAAACTTTTACCTTGGCATCGACCTTTTCAGCTTCGTCTTTGATTACATCTATAACATTGTCCCCTTGAGGATAGGCGTAAACCGTGTCAAATGGCATAATAATGCCTGCTTTGTTAAAGGCAATCTCTTCTAAAGTGTTGCCAAGTACATTTTGATGGTCATAATCAACTTTCATAATGACATCAGCCGCTTTTGTAGTAAAGCAGTTAGTCGAGTCATATAGGCCGCCAACGCCCACTTCGAAGATGGCGAAGTCAACGCCTTCGTCGGCAAAGTACATAAGAGCGATGAGAGTCACTATCTCGAAGTAGATGCAGTTGATCTCAAGCTCATTTATCTTATCAACTATGGTCTTTAGATAATGATAAAATTTTTCAGGCGGAATAAAATCACCATTGATACGGATCCTGTCATTC
>NZ_CAKPYL010000080.1 GCF_934202865.1 uncultured Fenollaria sp.
AGACTGTTCTCATCAAAGATCTTATTAATTATTTTTGATAAATATGGATTGCATCTCGCTAAATTTTTATTTATAGTCTTTAATAATAGGTAAGGATTCTTTAATGGCATTGGATCATATTCTTTGAAGTAGACTCTTAAGTCGTAGGTATATAAAGCATCAATGCCAAGCTTATCCTTTTGTATATCCGAAATGATGTGAGCGTTAGAAGCAAGATACTTCTTTATCGCGTTTCTGAAAGCAATTATGTCGTTGTGATTGTAATCAATTCTGCACCTGTCCTTATCAGAGAAGTCAAGGTAGCCATCGAAGCCAAGCCTCTTTGCAATTTTGTGCCTAATAACAACAAGATCTCTATACTTTTCAGCGTAGTACTCTTTGTTTTGAACGTTATTATTATTCATGGCGATTATAAACTTCTTTCTTTTTTCTCTATCAGGAAGCGAAGTATATTTAGCTAAGTTTTTATTAGTAATTTTTTCACCATCGCAATAGATCTCTTGTGAATCTCTATAGTCAATAATCTCTTTTAATATTTTGTTCTCGTTAATGTTTAAGCCAATAACATCTTTAGAGTATAGGTTTTGCATTATCTCTAGTTTATCAAAGAAGTATTTGCCCCATCTTTTCTTAAGCCTATCCAAGTCATCATCATCTAATAAAGTCTGAGCAAATTTAACACAGGCCTTATTAAACTCATCCTCATTAGCTTCAAAATACTTAAACTCCTCGCTAAAGAAATTGTTTGAAGTATCCTGTGTATGCCTTATAAAGACGTACTCGTAGAAGCTATCGTAGCGCCTTTTGATGATGTCAACAGCTCTGATTATGGTATTCTTCTCATCAAAATTTTTAGTTCTTGCTAGGCGAGTGGAATAAAAGTTAATAAGGTTTGCCTCGCTGATTATATCTATCCTTTTGTAATACTTTTCTATGTCTTCGAATTTCATTTTCTTCATCCTTTATATTTATATAAATAATTATATATCATTATTAAAGCTTTTTCAATCAAATATGAATATTTACAGAAAAATTAAAAAAAGTAGTTGACAAGGCTTATCATATGTGATAGAATGTGAATGTTAAAAATATACCGCGGCAAATATATTTTTAGAGGTGTTTTAATGTCAAGTTTAAACGGACCAAGAGTAAGAACGGTCAGAAGATTAGGCTTAAATGTCTATGGATTAGCGAAAGCTAATAAAGGTATGAAAAAGGGAGCTGCACGTTCAGATAAGAAATTATCTAACTACGGACTTCAATTACTAGAAAAGCAAAGATTAAGAGCTTACTACGGAGTGCCAGAAGTTCAATTAAAGAAGGCATTCTTAAAGGCTAAGAAATCTAAGGACCAAACAGGTCACGCTCTTATCAAATTACTAGAAACAAGATTAGATGCATTTGTTCTTAGAGCAGGCTTTGCTCAATCAATCAGACAAGCAAGACAAATGGTTGTTCACGGACACATCCTTGTTGATGGTAAGAGAGTAGATAAACCAGCTTATCAATTACAAGTTGGACAAAAGATTAGCTTAAAAGAAAAATCAAGATCAAACGAAATGTTTAAGGAAAACTTCCAAACAGTTGTTGGAAACTCATATCCTTACATCGAAAAAGATATTGATAAGTTCGAAGCTGTTCTAGCAAGATTACCAGAAAGAGAAGAAATTCCAATAGAAATCGAAGACGTTTACGTAGTAGAATATTATTCTCATTAATAAATTAGCTCTCAGTACATATGTGCTGAGAGCTTTTTCATGTATATACTTATTTTATTTTGATGGGATTTATCCGTCTTTTTTAGTATGTGAAAACTTTGTCGTTCTCTGTAATTATAGCTTCGTGAGTATTTTCACCCATGTCTTGATTGTATTTCTTCATCAAGTAGTCATAAAGGTCTTTCTTTGAATTAAACTTAATTAATTGATATGGCTCTTGGAAGCTTAATTTTTCTAAGAAGTAAACTTTGCCTTGATCTTCATACATGAGTCCAGTGTGACCAATGAACAAAATGTTTCCGTCAATCTCATCATTTGAGTTTAAGTATACAGAAACAACTTTTACATCGTCATTCTTAAACTTAATGCCTCTTTCATCAAACTCTTTCGTGATTAAATCTTCATATTTTGCTTTTTCGTCATTAATGTTTATTGGGGCATAATAAGTAATGAATTTCTTTAATTCATCTTCATTAAGCAAGTTCTTGTCGTTTATTGCTTTTTTATCAAAATCCAAAACAGAAGATTTATCTTCAATTTCTTTAGCAATATCTAAGCTATTTTTAATAAGTGAAAATGTAGTTATTCTGCAGTTAACGCCTAAGAAATCAGGATTCTTCTCTGCAAATTTATCCATGCTATTATAATAAGCTACTTCATCATTATACTTTGTGAAGTCACTAGCTAGTTCGTTTGCATCCGCACTTTCATTGTACTCATCAAGATTCTTAATGAATGCACTAATATCTCCATCGTCAAGGCCCTTATCACTAAGAGTCTTTTTTAATTCGTTTTTGTTCTCATCCTTTGTAAGATTAGTGTACATTATAGTGTCATCGTCCTTGTCACTTGGCTCCTCAGTCTCGTTAGCAGCTGGACCATCTGCATCATTGCTCGCATCATTAGTCTTAGGCGAGCATGAGACAAGTAGTGCTGCCACCAATAATGCTAATAGAATTTTAAATATATTTTTCATATAATCACCTCAAGTAAAATTATAATTTACTTGGGGAGCACTTGTCAATTAGGCAAAGCTTACAAAATAGTAACAATTTCACCATAACTATATCAATGGAGATGTATAAACTCTTTATCTTGACATAAAATAGAGCATCGTTTATAATTGAAGTATATAAAAAGGAGGAATCTATATGAATTCAAAAGATTTAGCAAAGGATTTAATTAATTTTATTG
>NZ_CAKPYL010000081.1 GCF_934202865.1 uncultured Fenollaria sp.
CAATGAGAGATTTCGCTAAATCATTCACAGAAGAAAATTAGAGGTGACGATATGTCAGACAACATTAAGAAAATGATTGGACAAGTTTTTAACGACATCGCTGATGGCTTAGAAACTGGTTCATTCGGTAAAAAAGTACGTGTTGGCCTAACAAGTTTTGGTAGTGAACATGGTACTGAAAACTTAGTTAAAGCTGCAGAACTTGCTCAATCTAGAGATTCTTCAATCGAAGTTGTCCTTATCGGTCCTAAAGCAGAAACAGAATTAACTCAATATGAAGTTTCTGATGAAGATCAAGGCTACAAGAAGATGGAAGAATTACTAGACGCTGGAGAGATAGATGCATGCGTTACTATGCATTATAACTTCCCAATCGGAGTATCTACTGTAGGTAGAGCTGTTACTCCTGGATATGGTAAAGAAATGCTTATAGCAACAACAACAGGAACATCTTCTGCACACAGAGTAGAAGCAATGGTTCTTAATGGTATCTATGGTTTAATCGTAGCTAAGGCATTAGGTAATCAAGATCCAAGTCTTGGTATACTAAATGTTGACGGAGCAAGACAAGTTGAAAGAGCTTTTAAACAATTAAACGAAAACGGATTTAATATAAAATTTGCTGAGTCACACAGAGCAGACGGTGGAGATGTAATGAGAGGAAACGACTTATTACAAGCATCATGCGACGTTGTAGTTAATGACTCACTTACAGGTAACATCCTTATGAAGATGTTCTCTTCATTCACTACTGGTGGATCATACGAAGCAGCTGGCTTTGGTTATGGACCTGGTATTGGTGAAGACTTTGATAGAACTATACTTATAGTATCTAGAGCATCAGGAGTTCCTGTTGTAGCAAATGCATTAGTATATGCTGCAAGCCTTGTTAAGGGTAACTTACACAAGGTAGCAAAAGCTACTTTTGAAGCAGCTAATGCAGCTGGTTTAAAAGATGTTTTAGCATCATTAAATAAAGCTAATGAAAAGAAAGATGACGGTCCAAAGGAAGCAGTAGCAGCTCCTCCAAAGGAAGTTGTTGAAGAAGCTATCGCTGGTATCGATATACTAGAACTTGAAGATTCAGTTCAAGCACTTTGGAAAGAAGGCATTTATGCTGAAAGCGGCATGGGTTGTACAGGACCAGTTATCATGGTTAGTACAAAGAACCTAGATAAAGCTAAAGAAGTTTTAGCAAAAGCTGGATATATAACAAGCGATGCAAATTGTTAATTAAAAATGAGGCGCAAGCCTCATTTTTTTATGCGAAAATTCATTTTACACACAGCTATATAGAAATATAGAAATTTAAAAAATTAATTAATATGAATTTAGATTAATTAAATATTTACTATTAAAAAATCTATATAAATCATATGATAAGACTTAATATATGATATAATATACTTGGTGATACTATGGAAAGAAATAAACAATATTTTAAAGAATATATTATGGACTTGCGCTCCATTATCGAGCTATCTAGTTTTTCTTTGATGATACTTAATCTAATCCTTTTGCCAATATCAAAGGTACATAGACTAGATATAGCATTAAGCATATCATTAATCTTTTATTACCTAATTATAAGACCAAGGATTAAGGATACACAAACATTCTATGTATTTAGGATTATTGCGAGCAATGCAACAAGAAGGGCATTTTTACACTTTCTATTAGTGTGCGTAATAATAAAGAGAGATCTTGAGATGTATACAAATCACTACTTCATCAAGTACACTATCATTATGATGATTATTTTTATCATGTATTTAATTATACTGGCTTATATAAGTAGCAATAAGATAGCAAAGAAAGAAAAATTTTTCAAAAACTTCAAGTACAATGATAAATTATTCATTGAGAACTATACATTAGAGAACTTTGAAAACTTTAAATACTATACAAATTTAAGCGCACTTTACTCAGATGACAATACCGATAGCGACTTGCTTGATGCTAGATATGAGTATCTTAAGGCGTCGCTTGCAGATAAAGAGGAAGATGAAGAATTAGAAAAGATTAGACAAGAGATTTTAAAAAAATTAGATGAAGCATATAAGTTTGTAAAATTTGAAAAAAAGTAAAAAAAGTTCTTGACTTTTAAATTTATTAGTAGTATGATTATAAGGATAAAAAAATATAGGGAGGATATTATGCTTAAAGGAAGAAATTATATTGATCCGGAAGATTTAAGCCTAGAGGAGCTTGATGAGCTATTTGCACTAGGTAAAGAAATTGTTGAAAACGAAAAGGATTTTATGCACGTATGTGACGGTAAAATCCTAGCTACTCTATTCTATGAGCCCAGCACCAGAACCAGATTTTCATTTGAAGCCGCTATGTTGAGATTAGGCGGAAATGTTATTGGTTTCTCGGAGCCGGGCTCTAGTTCTGTAGCAAAGGGAGAAACTCTTGCTGATACACTAAGAACAGTTAGCTGCTACTCAGACATTATCGCAATGAGACACCCAAAAGAAGGTGCTCCACAATATGGACACAACGCATGTACAGTACCACTAATTAACGCAGGAGACGGCGGACATCAACATCCTACACAAACTCTTACAGACCTATTTACAATACTAAGCGCTAAAGGCAAATTTGACGGCATGACTATAGGCTTATGCGGCGACTTAAAGTTCGGTAGAACAGTTCACTCACTAATCAAGGCAATGTCAAGATATAGCAATAACAAATTCGTACTTATATCACCAGACGAATTAAAAGTACCAAACTACATCAAAGAACAAGTTCTAGACAAAAAGTCAATTCCATACACAGAAGTAGAAAGACTTGAAGATGTAATCGACGATCTTGACGTACTATAC
>NZ_CAKPYL010000082.1 GCF_934202865.1 uncultured Fenollaria sp.
GCCGCATCAACAACTTTACCCATATTTCTTGTTATAAAATAAAATGATATAGTGCTTAGTAGTGCAAATAAAATTGATAGAATCAAATATTTTAAATTTGCCTTAATATACTTTTTCATAAAGTACCTCCTTCATTAATTACTCCAGTTATTTTAGACTATATATACATTATACCCCACCCATATTATTTGTCAAGCTCGTATAATTTATTTTCATGCTAAAGCAAAAAATGGAGCCTCATCATAAGGCCCCATCCATATACATAATACTAAACTCTATAAGTTTTTATCCATTTGGAAAGTTAATTTTGATGTGAACAAAGCTCTTGTTGCATAATCTTGTAATTGTTTCTTTGTTTCTTCGATGAAGTAAGTGGCTGTCTTTTGGTTTTCTTCTGTCAAATATTTCATAAGTGCTTTGTCGTCTAAGCCCTTTGCTCCTTTTTGTATTTCCATAACTCTTTGTCTGCCATAGACTGCCATACGTTGCAAGAACTCATGTGTATCTCTATTAAATAATTTATAGTGTTCTTCTGCATAGTATGCAAAGACTTTTGCTAGCCAGTAAGCGTTGTCGATGTCCATCTTTTCAGGAACTGTTCTGTATTCTTTTGGTGTGTCTTCAACGTAGTTAAAGAATGGCACGTATGGGTTGAATGCTGTTGTTCCGAATGATAACCAAGTTACTCCTCTAAGTTTTTCGTCTAGTTCTGGAAATACTTGTAAGATGTGTGAGTGAGCTGTTCTTGAAAGTGAGATGCATCTGAATCTCTTCTTTTCTTGTTCTGTTCCTTGCCAGCCTAATGGGTCAAATTCTGTTTCGTTATAGTGTGAGCCTAAAACTTTAGCGCAGTCTTCAACTGAAATCTTTCTTGTAGCTTTCTTTATAAATGGTATGTCGCCACAAGTTGGGTCACAGTCGCATGAGGATAATAGTTTATGTGCGTACCAAGCTCTTGGTGTGTTATAAACTCTATCTAGCTCTCTATATGTGCCGAAAACTTTTCTAAAGTTAAATCCTTCGAAGTCTGGATTTAAGTTATTTTCTTTAATAAATTCTTCCATGCCTTCTGACCACATATAATTTTCTTTGTCATTAAAGTCTATTTGTTCGATGCAAACGTGGTTTGGAGCAACTGCGTAGCAATCATCAGGTATTCTAACTGCTACCCAGTGATGTCCTGTAGGTATCTCCATGTACCAAGCTTCGTCCTTGTCAGCGAATAATATACCATTGCCTTCAGCTGAACCATATTTCTTAATTAGTTCGCCTAAGAATTTAATTCCGTCACGAGCTGATTTTGCATATGGTGTAACTAAGTCATTTATAGCGTCTTCTGCGATACCATCAAGTACTAGTGGATCAAGTGCTAAAACTCTTTCGTTGCCGTATAAGCTTTCTGTCGAGCTAACTGCAACGCCTAATTCGTTAAATCCTGCTTCGGCATAAGCGCCTGGCTCGTTCTTATCGTCTGATGGGATAGCTGTATATCTCATTGCGCCCTTTGGCAATTCAACTTTAACCTTAGTGTTGTCTGATTCATAAACGCTTCCATTGGCCTTAGCTTCATGAACCACAAATTTCTTTAAGTTTATTGCATCATGATAGTCTTCGTTTCTCGCGATGATGATAGTTCCATCTATAGACGCTTTTTTACCTACTAATATAGTTGTACACTCTGTTTTTCTCATTAAATAACCTCCTTAATTTACACACATAGTTTTGCCTATATATTTATTATACATCTAAATATATTAATACGTCAAGCTAATTATCCCTTTATCTTGATAATTTTTTAAAATGACCTAGACGTAAAAAGAGTAGGCATAAAAGCGCCTACTCTTGTAAATAGCTTATATTGTTCCTACTAGGTCCATGCCTGGTGTAAGTGTGTCTTCGCCTGGCATCCAGTTAGCTGGGCATACTTTGTCTCCGTGTTCGTTAACGAATTTTGAAGCTTCTACTTTTCTTAGTAATTCCTTAGGGCTTCTGCCTATACCCATATCGTGGATTTCATATGCAGTGATAACGCCGTCTGGATTGATTACAAAAGATCCTCTGTAAGCTTGACCTTCTTCTTCGTTTAAAACTCCAAGCATTCTAGAAAGTTCAAATGCTCTATCAGCTAGCATAACGTATTTTGCTTTTGAAACTGCTGGAGATGTCTTTTGCCATTCCATATGAACAAATTCAGAGTCAGTTGAAACTGAATATACTTCGCAGCCAGCCTTCTTAAAGTTTTCATATTCTTCAGCAAGAGCTTCTAGTTCAGTTGGGCATACAAATGTAAAGTCTCCTGGGTAGAAGAAAAGTACGCTCCAGTGACCCTTTAGGTCTTCGTTTGTTACTTGAAAGAAGTCCTTACCTGCTTGAAATGCATTTACCTTAAATTCGTCTAATTGTTTACCTATTAAATTTGTCATTTTTACCTCCTTTATTAAGCTTTTCGCTCAATCCATATATACCCAATTCGCCTAAATAAATCACAAAAAATATTATATCAATTCTATCCATTTTTATGGTAGAATATATATAAGATAAGGAGGCGCATAGCATGATTAACCTTAGTGATTATAGAAATAAGTACTTAATTTTATACTTATACGCCATATTTTTATTTATAACGGGCTTTGCCTTTAATACGCCAGATGAAATTGTGAGTGGTCTAAAAATCATCTGCGTCTCATCGGCATCTCTCGTAACAGACTATATGAAGCTTGCAAACATCGG
>NZ_CAKPYL010000083.1 GCF_934202865.1 uncultured Fenollaria sp.
CCATCTCCAGGCACTAATCTTACTCTTGCTACTGAAGATTTTCTTCTGCCTGTTCCTTGAATAAGTTTTTCCATCTATTCGTCCTCCTTTCTAAAACTCATACTTTTCTGGCTTTTGTGCTTCGTGATTGTGTTCTGGGCCAGAATATACTTTTAATTTTCTAAACATTTGTCTTCCTAATCTGTTTTTTGGAAGCATACCTTTAACAGCTAATCTGATTGCCATCTCAGGATTGTTTTGCATCATATCTTGGTAATTGATTTCTCTAAGTCCTCCAGGATATCCTGTGTGGTAGTAGTGTTTCTTTTGTAATAATTTCTTTCCTGTTAATTTTACCTTGTCAGCGTTTACGATGATAACGTAATCACCTGTATCTACGTGTGGTGTAAAAGTTGCTTTGTGTTTTCCTCTTAAGATCTTAGCAACTTCACTTGCTAGTCTACCTAGGACTTTGCCTTCAGCGTCTATAACTAACCATTTTCTCTCAATATTTTGAGCGTTGGCCATAAATGAACTCATTTTTTTCCTCCTTTAAAAAACATTGTTTTTAAAAAAGTTTCCGGGTCTTTTCTAAAACACTAACAAATATTTTAATACAAAATACTCTAATTGTCAAGTATTTTCGTTAATTTTTTATAAATTTTTGCTTAATTCTTCAATTTTATCAACTATTGATGAAATATAGCTAATTGTGTTCTTTAGTGAATCAGTAGTAGTGATGTCAACGCCTGATAGTTTAGCCCACTCTACTGGGTTATATAGACCGCCTTGTTTAATTGCGTTTAACCAATTACTTACTGCTTCTTCATCGTCTTCAAGTATCTTTCTTGATACGTTTGTTGCAATTGATAAACCAGCTGAGTATGTGTATGAGTATAAACCTGAGTAGTAATGAGGTTGCCTCATCCAAGTCATTTCACAGCCATCTGTTAATTCGACTTCACCTTGCCAGAACTCTTCAAGTGTTTCCTTATATAGTCTGTTTAATGTATCTGCATCTAGGTTTTGTCCTTCATCAACTAAGTTATATGCTTTTCTTTGGAAATAAGCTTCTAAGAAATGCGTAACAAAGTTATGGTAATAAGTCTTGGCAATGATTGAGAAGTAAATCCATCTAAGCATTCTAGGGTCTTCAGTCTTCTTCATCAAGTAATTAGCAAGCATCATCTCATTCATTGTCGATGGTGATTCTGAATAAAACATAGATGGGTTACAATCAAAGTATGATTGATACTTTTGCGATAACATAAAGTTACCTGCATGACCAAGTTCATGTATCATAGTGAATACGCTGTCCATCTTGCCAGTCCATATCATAAGTATATATGATGGGAAACCAGCTGGTGTCGAGCAATATGCTCCAGTGTATTTACCTTTGTTTTCAACGTAGTCAATATTTTTGCCTTCAAGAACTTTCTTGATTTGTTCTAGATATTCATCACCTAATACGTTTAAAGCACTATAGATATAGTCCTTAGCTCCATCAAGTGTTATTTCTGGATCAAATTCTGGATCTATATTTGCTTTTAAATCGTAGTAATTAATCTTTTCTAAACCAAGTCCATCTTTTAAAGTTCTCGCAAACTTTCTCATAACTGGTGAAAGCTCTTTCATTATAGTATCTAAATGATTTTCATAGATCTCTCTAGGCACCTCTTGTTCAGCAAGCAGATAATCTGTTACGCTATCGTAGCCTCTAAGCTTTGACATAATCTTATCTTTTTGCATGTTCAAATTAAATGCCATCGCTGTGCTATTGACAGTCTTTGCTAGATCCTTATAAAAATATTTAAATGACTCTCTTCTTAAGTCCTTATCTTCATCATACTCATACTTTTCTTCAAATAAAGCATATGAGTTATTATATTTCTTGCCATTGACCTCAAACGGTTCAAATGTCAAGTCTTGTAACTTAATTGTGTTATACAATTGTTCAGGCGCCATTCTCAATGGTGTAAAGGCTTGAATAACTTTTTCTTCTGCATCGCTTAAATAAGTTTTCTTCTTTAAAATAACGCTGTGGAAATATACTTTTAAGCCATCTACCTTCTCAAGCTTTTCAA
Organism: uncultured Fenollaria sp.; assembly: GCF_934202865.1. Taxonomy (GTDB): domain Bacteria; phylum Bacillota; class Clostridia; order Tissierellales; family Peptoniphilaceae; genus Fenollaria. The sequence goes on from NZ_CAKPYL010000083.1 coordinate 2,064, forward strand.
GCATTGGAATATCTAGCTTTGCTATCTCAAGCTCAACGAACAATGTATTTTCATCTAGCTTGTTATACATATTTAATAATTCATTGAAAAAGGCTAGTTCAGCAGAATTTGTTAAGTCTACGTCCTTGTTTAGATATGCATAATCTATAACTAAGGAAAATCTTTTAATTATCTCTTCATATTCTTTAAAAGCTTTGACTATAGTATCAAAGTCATTTAATTTTCCTTCATAGTTTTCTTTTAGCTTTAAAGATGCTTCCAACAAAGCATTTGCTTCTTTTCTAGCGTCTTCTTTTGATTTAAATATTGCTGACGTATCCCAAGTTAAATTCTTATCAACTTCGCTTCTGTTTAATATTGTCATAATATACCTCTATTATTTAAGTTCTGATGTGCAGTTAGGGCATCTTGTTGCGTTAATGTCTATTGTTGATTTACAATATGGACATTCTTTTGTTGTTGGTGCTGCTTCCGCTTCAGGCTTCTTAGTAAGTGCTCTAGCTTTGTTTATAGCTTTAATTATTAAGAATAGTACAAAAGCTATAATTAAAAAGTCAATAATTCTGTTTAAAAATAAACCATAGTTTAGTGTAGCTGCACCAGCTTCTTGTGCTTCGGCAAGTGTAGCGTATTTGCC
>NZ_CAKPYL010000084.1 GCF_934202865.1 uncultured Fenollaria sp.
AACTTAAAGAAGAGGACAAGTGGGACTTAAGCTTAGGCGGAAAGTACTTTGTGAAGAAGAACGACTCAGCCATCTTAGCTTTTGACATTCCAAAGACTAAGGAAGATCTTGCTTTTAAGATAATCGCATCTCACTCAGACAGCCCATGCTTTAGAATAAAGCCAGCAGCTGATATATATCAAAACGGCTATCATAAGCTTAATACTGAGGTTTATGGCGGTGCCATCTTGCACACTTGGTTTGACAGAGCCTTATCAATAGCTGGTAGAGTATATACAAAGAACGAAAAGGACGCACTTCATCCTCATATGCACCTTGTTAATATTGACAAGGACTTAATGAGCATAGTAAGTCTATGTATACATCAACACAGAGAAGTAAATAAGGGTTTTGAAATAAATGCACAAAAGGATACACTTCCAATACTTGAACTAATTAACGATACTATGGAAAAACTTAAATTGGAAGATATTTTAGCAAAAGAACTAAAAGTAGCTAGAGAAGATATTCTTGATTTTGATTTATTCTTATACGATAGAGAAGGCGGAAAGATACTTGGCTTAAATGACGAGTTTATGCAAATAGGTAGACTTGATAACTTAGCTATGGCTCATCTATCATACAAGGCTTTATTAGCTAATGAGGCATCAGATGCCATCAATCTAATCTACGTTTCAGACAACGAAGAAGTTGGCTCTATGACTAAACAAGGCGCTAACAGCCCATTCTTAAAGAATGTAATGAGAAGGATAGTTTTAGCACTAGGCTTAGATGACGAAGAATTTTACAGAGCAAAGGCAAAATCATTTATGATTTCATCTGACCTTGCTCACGCTTATCACCCTAACTATCCAGAAAAGTGCGATATAACTAATATGCCTAAGATGGGCGAGGGCGTTTGTATTAAGTACGCTGCAAATCAAAGCTACACATCAGATGCTGAGTCAGCTTCTGTATTTAAGCAATTCGCAGAAAAAGCTGGAGCAAAGGTACAAGCTTTCTTAAACAGATCAGACGTTCGTGGCGGCTCAACTATTGGCCCAATAAGCTCAACTCAATTAGATATAAAATCAGTTGACATAGGTAACCCAATACTTGCTATGCACTCAGTTAGAGAGTTTGGCAGCGTTGAAGATCATTATAATTTGTATAAGATATTTACAGAATTTTTTAAATAATGAAAAATAAAAAGACGAAGATTTTTTCCTTAGTCGTTATTATATTGTCTATAGTAGTCGTGTTATTAAGCGCCTACTTCATAGACGGCCCAGAAAAGATAATATCAACAGTCAGGCAAGCTAATGGCTATTATTTGCTATTAGCAGCCTTCTTGATATTTTTATTTTGGTTCTTTGGATCACTTTCACTTAATGCTTTGCTCAAAGTATTAGGCGCCAAGATTAGAGCAGTTGATGCATTTAAAGTAACTATGACGGGAGCCTTCTTTAACGCGATTACCCCATCGTCAACTGGTGGCCAGCCGATGCAAGTCTTGAGAATGAGGGACTTTGGCCTAGCACCAGGGCTTTCATCATCTGTAGTTATTTTACTATTGATAATAAATAATGTGGTTACGCTTATTTTAGGATTATTCTCAATTTATTATTCCTATCATAGTCTTGGAAAAACATGGTTTACAGGCCTTATGATGATACTTGGGGTTGCTTTAAGTGTTTTAGTAACCTTATTAATAGCAAGCGTAATAATATTTCCAAGAAAGAGCAAAAAAATTATAGTTAAAGTCATAGGATTTTTTAATAAGAAAAATGCAAAGGAAAAAATTGAAAGGCTAGATAAGCAGATAGATTCATTCTACGATTCATTCAGGGTATTTAAAAGGGAAGGTTTATATAAACTTATTCCGTGCGCGATTTTTGTAGCACTACAAAACATATCCTTATGGTCAATACCACACGTTGTTTTCGCTTCCTTTGGTGGAGTAACAAGTGATGTTGTTCTAAGTGTTTGCGCTGCATGTATGGTCGCTTTGATATCGGGCTATGTGCCACTACCAGGTGCAGCTTTAGGCGCAGAAGGTGCCTTCTTAGGCATATTCGGGCCACTTTATAAGAATATTTCATCCATTGCCATAGTAGTGATACTTTGGAGGGTATTTACATTTTATGCGCCAATCATAGTTGGAGCGCTATTTACAATTAACTTTAGAACAGAAAAAGAGGTAGAAAAAAATGAATAACGATGAAAAAAAGTACGTGCCAAGTGTTGAAACTGTTCTTAGAAGACACGTTCAAAAGGTACCCGAAGCTGTTTATAGATGCTCAGGCATAAACATAAAGGGCAAAAGAATAAAATCCTTAGTTTTCTCAACAGACGTTGCCATTATCAGAAATACCAATGCAGATGGGGTTATAGCTGTCTATCCATTTACACCTGAGCTATCAATTACAAAGGCGATACTTGATGTATCACCAGGACCTGTCTTTGTTGGCGTTGGCGGCGGCTTAACTACTGGACAAAGAAGTATACAGATAGCTTTTCAAGCAGAATTATATGGAGCTTTTGGCGTAGTGGTTAATGCGCCAATGAAGAATGAAGTCATTAAAGAGATGTCTGAGTATATTGACATACCTGTCATAGCGTCTATTGCCTCATACAACGAT
>NZ_CAKPYL010000085.1 GCF_934202865.1 uncultured Fenollaria sp.
GCTATAAGCTCATGTATATAGTACTCACCCTCATCTAGCGAAGGCATCTGAGCCTTATCAATAAAAACATCTTTGTTAAGAAGCCTTTTGACATCGTCTATATAATCGAAGCCTTTTAACTTAAGTACAATAAATTTTGAAGCTATCTTTTGACTTACAATCTCAAGCTCTTCACCATCGATATAGATTTGCTTATATTCTTTGAAATTGCTTAAATCATCTGTGTACGGAAAGATTTTTACCTCTCCATTTAAGCCATGCGCTGAGACAATCTTTGCTATCTTTATAAGGTCCAAGATTTATTCCTTTATTTCTAAATTAATTCTTCTTGAATCTTTAAGAGTAGCTCCGGCTATAAGTCTGATTGCTTTAACAACCTTACCGCCTTTACCGATAACTCTGCCTATATCGTCTGGATTTACGTATAGATCAATGTTGATCTCATTTGCTGATTCATTAACTGTAACTTTAACATCATCTTTGTTATCAACAATAGATTTTGCTAAAAATTCAACTAATTCTTTCATATTAACCCCCACATCCTAAGCTTCTACAGCTTCTGTTTCTTCTGTTGCTTCAGCTTTCTTAGCAGTCTTTGCTGTTATATCATATCCTTGAGATTTGAATAATCTTTGAACTGTTTCACTTGCCTTAGCTCCGTTTGCTATCCATTGTTCAGCCTTTTCTTGATCGAATTTTATTGTCTTTGGCTCAGTTAATGGGTCATAATAACCAAGTTGTTCAATAAACTTGCCATCTCTAGCTCTTCTTGAATCAGCTACAACAATTCTGTAAAATGGATTCTTTTTTGATCCCATTCTTTTTAAACGAATTTTTACCACAATCTCACCTCCTTAAAATTTATATGTTAAATGGAAAATTGAAATTTCCTTTTCTTTTCATAGACTTCTCCATCTTGCCGAAGCGCTTCATCATCTTCTTAGTATCTTCAAATTGCTTTAGAAGCTTGTTAACATCATTTGTTGTTGTTCCGCTTCCTTCTGCAATCCTCTTCTTTCTTGAAGCGTTGATTATGTTTGGAGTCATTCTCTCCTTCATAGTCATACTTCTGATGATGGCTTCGACTCTGCCTATATCTTTATCACTTATATTTATGCCCTTCAAGGCTTTTGAATTCATTCCTGGTATCATCTGCATTAGATTTTCTATAGGTCCTAAGTTTCTCATCTGAGCTATTTGGTCTAAGAAATCATCAAGGGTAAATGTTTCTTCCCTTAATTTTTTCTCAAGCTCCATTGCCTTCTTTTGGTCAATATTGCTTTGTGCTTTCTCAATAAGTGTAAGCACGTCGCCCATACCAAGTATCTTAGAAACTAATCTGTCTGGATGAAACTCTTCAAGCTCATCCATCTTTTCGCCCATACCAACGTATTTGATTGGTTTGTCAGTAACGGCTCTAATTGAAAGCGCCGCACCGCCTCTAGCGTCACCGTCTAGCTTTGTTAATATTACTCCTGTTATGCCAAGCGCATCGTCAAAGGCTTTTGCCACGTTTACTGCGTCTTGTCCAGTCATTGAGTCAAGTACAAGAAGTATTTCTGATGGCTCTAGATTTTCTTTTAAACCTTTTAGCTCATCCATCAGCACTTCATCTATGTGTAGACGACCCGCTGTATCTATGATGACGATGTCATTACCATTCTTCTTAGCGTGCTCTATAGCGCTCTTTGCTATATCAAGTGGCTTTATCTTGTCACCCATTGAAAATACTGGCACGTCAATCGACTTTCCAACTACTTCTAGCTGTTTAATGGCTGCTGGTCTATATACGTCGCAGGCAACTAATAGTGGCCTTCTTCCCTTCTTTCTAAGGTTTATAGCAAGTTTACCAGTAGTAGTTGTCTTACCTGCACCTTGAAGACCGCACATCAAAATGATGCTCGGGTTTTTGCTAAGGTTTAGGCCCTCCTTAGTCTTGCCCATAAGATTGATTAATTCTTCATTAACAATCTTAATAACTTGTTGACCAGGAGTTAAACTCTCCATAACTTCAGAACCGATGGCTCTTTCTTTTAATGTATTTATAAAATTCTTAACTACCTTATAATTAACATCCGCTTCAAGAAGAGCTAGCTTTACTTCTCTAAGTGCCACATCGACATCCTTTTCGCTAAGTCTGCCCTTGCCTCTTAAGCCGTCTAATGTTTTTTGTAGTTTTTCTGATAAGCTCTCAAATATCATTATTGCTCCTTTTAGATCTCATTTATAATCTCTTCAGCTTCTTTAATTCTTCCTTTAATTTCATCTATATCGTCACAGCTATTAATGCCATTGAAGATAATTTCTAATCTATCCTTGGCCTCTTTTCTATTATCAAACTTCTCTATAAGCTTAAGTGCTGCCTCATAAGACTTTAATTTGTCTATAGCTCTTTTAATGTTAAGGCTCACCGCTTGTCTCGATATTGATAATAGCTCAGCTATCTCAGTAAGTGAATAGTCTTCGTTGTAGTAG
>NZ_CAKPYL010000086.1 GCF_934202865.1 uncultured Fenollaria sp.
AGTCTAAAGTTAAAACTTTGTAAGAACCATAATACAAAGCAAGCAAGCAATATTACAGTTCCGGCTTTGATGATAAATGATTTGCCTTTCTCCCACATATGAATAATAACATTCTTAAGTGTTGGTATTCTGTATGGAGGAAGTTCCATAACGAATGGAGCAGGGTCGCCTTTGAATCTATTAGTACGTTTTAAAATTATGCCCGCAATAATAACAGCAAATATTGCTATTACATAAATTAATGGAGCTATCCAAGATGCGCCTTTAAACATAAGAGTTATAAACATCGCAAATATTGGTAATTTTGCTCCGCAAGGGATGAATGGTGTAAGTAGTATAGTCATACGTCTGTCAGCATCGGCTTCGATAGTTCTAGTAGCCATAACGCCGGGGATTGAACAGCCCGTACCTATAAGCATAGGGATAAAGCTCTTACCAGATAGGCCAAACTTTCTAAATAATTTGTCCATGATGAAGGCAACTCTTGCCATATATCCTGAGTCTTCTAAAAGTGAAAGGAAGAAGAATAACATCATTAATTGTGGAACAAATGTGAAAATCGATCCTATTGGCTGAACTATACCATCGTTTACAAGTGAAACAACTATATCTGAGGCGCCTAGTTCTGGAAGTTTTGTTGTTAGGAAGTCACCGATTTTACCAAAAACGCCTTCGATAAAGCCTATGCAATAGTCACCAAGTGTTGATATCGAAACATAATATATAAACCACATAATAGCTAAAAATATAGGTATTGCCAAGAATCTGTTTGTAACAATCTTGTCAATCTTATCAGACATGCTAAGTTTTTTGTTTTTTGGTTTTTCAATGATAGAGCTTATGTCTGATTGTATGTTTTTATATCTTTCTGTTGTGATGATAGATTCGCTGTCATCATCAAGCTTTTCTTCAGCTTCTTTTATAATCTCTTCAATCTTAATGCGAGCAGAGCTCGAAATATTTGTCTTTGCTAATACTTTTTCATCTCTTTCAAAAACTTTTATTACAGTGTATCTGTCTTTTTCATAGTCAAGAGATGCTTCAGCGGCTACAAGCTTAAGAGCACTTTCAACGTCCTCGTCGAAATATTCTCTCTTAGGAAGCTTATTAGCCCTACCAATCTCAATCGCTTTTGAAATAAGATCTTTAAGACCATCGCCTTTCACTGCTGCTGTTGGGATGATATCAACACCAAGCTTATCCTCAAGTGCTTTGATGTCAATATTTGTTTGACCCTTCTTAATCATGTCCATCATGTTAAGAGCAATTACAGTTGGCACGTTCATCTCCAAAACTTGACTTGTTAAGTATAAATTTCTTTCAAGGTTAGTTGCGTCAACTATGTTAATGATAACGTCAGGCGCCTCTTCCTTGATGTAGTCTCTAGTTATAACCTCTTCCAAAGTATAAGGAGATAATGAATAAATACCTGGAAGGTCAACAACTTCAACATCTTTGTGTTTTAATAATTTTCCGGTTTTCTTTTCTACGGTTACCCCTGGCCAGTTACCAACATATTGATAAGCGCCAGTTAGGTCGTTAAACATTGTGGTTTTACCGCAGTTAGGATTACCTACTAATGCAATTTTCAAATTACTACCTCCATAAATATAATTAATTAGCCACGGATAATTAGATATGGCTAACTTTTTAAGTAAAAAAATTATTCCACTACTATGTCTTTTGCTTCGCTCGCTCTGATAGAAAGTTCATATCCACGCACTTCAAGCTCCATCGGATCGCCTAGTGGAGCGACTTTAACAAGGGTAACTTCAACTCCTTTAGTTATACCCATGTCCATGATGTGTCTTTTAACAGCAGATTCACCGCAAAGTTTCGTTACTTTAGCAGTTTCACCTATCTTTAAGTCTGCAATAGTCCTCATTTTACACCTCGCTAACTTCTATTTTTGAAGCAAGCTTAACGTCCAAAGCAAGTCTTGCATCAAATAATTTTACAATAAGTCCACCATCAGTTTTTTGAAGTATTGTAATAGGTGCATCAACAACAAAACCCAAATTCTTTAATCTTGTTAGCACCTCGTCATTACCCTTTATTCGGCTTATCTTGTATAAAATATTTTCGCTTGCCATAATCAAAGGCATACAATCTCTTCCTCTCTGATAAATGTCGTGTTAGTCCATGCTAACGAGTATATTATACACCGCTAACTCCTCCTTGTCAATAGTTTTTTTATAAATATTTTGATTTTTTGTGAAATACTTATAAAATATATCTATAGTAATAGCCCTAAGTATAAACTTTGCCAATGGCTGGAGATAAAAAAGAGAC
>NZ_CAKPYL010000087.1 GCF_934202865.1 uncultured Fenollaria sp.
ATCATATTGTATATGAACTCTTACTAAACCTTGAAGATGTAGATTATAAAGAAGTAAAAGATAAGATAAAAAGAGTTTTAGATAGCGGAGAAGCCTTTGAAATGTTTTTAAAATTTGTTCACAATCAAGGCGGAGATATATCATATATTGAAGATATCAATAAGTTTGATAAGGCTAGATACGAGACTGAGATTTTGGCAGATGCTAGTGGCTATTTAAGCAAATATAAGCTTAAAGACATAGCAAAGACACTCAACGAATTAGGCGCAGGTAGATTAAAGAAAGAAGACAAGATTGATTACACAGTTGGCTTAATAAATGAAAAATGTATTGGCGATAAGATTGATAAAGGCGACTTATTATTTACAATAAGATCAAATGAAGAATTAAGTTCCAATCAATTGGATGCTTTAAAAGCTAGCGTCATCTATGGCGACAAGGCTGTAAAAGAAAAGCACATTTTAGAGGTGATTAGATAATGTTTGGCAATATTAATTTACAAGATATTATTATAAGAACAATAGCTGTGCTTGTGGCAATAATACCTCATGAGATGGCACACGGATACGCAGCATACCTTTGTGGTGATGAAACAGCAAAAAACGATGGTAGATTATCATTAAACCCACTTCATCATCTTGATCCTATTGGTACTATTTGCTTGATATTTTTTAAATTTGGTTGGGCAAAACCAGTTATGATTAATCCAAATAACTTTAGAGACAGGAAAAAAGGTACTTTCTTCGTCTCTATTGCTGGGGTTTTGACTAACTTTATCTTGGCTATCATTGCAGTTATTATTATGAAGTATATAAGGCTAAGTGACTTTGTATTTGAGATATTTATGAATATATTCTGGTTTAACATAATCTTAGGTGTATTTAACCTTATTCCTATTCCACCACTAGATGGATCAAAGCTGTTGTTTTCATTTCTACCACCAAAGTATGAGTATTATCTAATAAAGTACGAAAAATATGGCTATATACTACTCTTATTACTTATAATGACTGATAATCTTGATAAAATACTTATACCAATGGTTAATTTTATGATTAATCTGATAGGAAAGATAGTCTAATGTATAACGTTGAAATAAGCAGCTACAAAGGTCCTTTTGATGTACTATTAGAACTCATAGATAAGGACAAGATGGATATATTCGATATACCCATCAATGAAATAACAGAAAAATTTCTTGACTATATCAATACTTCTCAAGAGATAGATGTCGAAATGAGTAGTGACTTTTTAGTTATGGCATCGAGATTACTGGAGATAAAATCCAAAATGCTTATACCAGTAGAAAAGGATAATATTGAGGAAGATCCACGTCTAGAACTTAGTAAAAATATTCTTGAATACAAGATATTTAAAGATGTATCTTTGTACTTAAACACAATGTATGAAGAGTCGAATAACTTTGTATTTAAGCCAATGGATGAGATTGATGAAAAAGATGAAGCTTTAGACCTTAACTTTGACTTGAATAATCTATCTAAAGTACTTGTATCACTTTTGACTAATAAGAGAACAATTATCAAAGAAGAACCTAGCAGCATACGTAGAGAAAAATATAGTGTCAAAAAGATGACAAATGACATTGTTAAAAAGTTTAAGAAAAATAAAAAAGTAAAACTAAGTGAGTTTATTCCTGAAATAGTGGACGTAGCTTATGTAATTACCTTGTTTATCAGCGTTTTAGAGCTTATACAAAACAAAGTTATTAGCTACGAACAAGAAGCAACATTCTCAGATATAGATTTTACATACTTGGGTGATAATCATGAATGATATAAAAGAAATAATTAAAGCATTGCTATTTGCATGGGGAGATCCTCTCGATATCAAAACTATTAGCGATATATGCGAATTAGATATTGAAGAAATTGAAAGAGCTATAGAAGAATTAAGAAGTGAAATGGATTCATCAAACGATGGATTAAAGATCATCAGAATGAATAGCTCTTATCAGCTTATTAGCAGAGATATATACTTTGATTACGTTAAAAAACTATTGAGTGAAAAGCCAAAAAATAATCTAAGCAATGCATCTATCGAAACGCTATCAATAATTGCTTATAAACAGCCAGTTACTAAGATGCAAATAGAAAAAATAAGATCTGTAAAGTCAGATGGTCCTGTTAATACACTGCTTGACAGAGGCTTAATAGAAGAAGTAGGCAGACTTGATACCCCGGGCAAACCAATACTTTATGGGACAAGTGATATCTTTTTAAGAAGCTTTGGCATAGAGGATTTATCTGAGCTTCCAGATATAAA
>NZ_CAKPYL010000088.1 GCF_934202865.1 uncultured Fenollaria sp.
GTATAGCGGCATCTATGCTAACTATGTTTATAAGGCAAACTGTTAGAAATTTAAACAAGAGTAATTATAAGCCTGAACAAGCACTTAAACATATAAGCGATAAATTTTTGGAACTTAATTTGCAAAGCGACAGGTATATAACTAAATTCTACGGGGATTATTACGCAGCCAAAGAAGAATTTGTTTATGCAAATGCTGGTCATAACTCGATGCCTATAATATTTAATGATAATAAGATATCTGTTTTAGAGGCAAAGGGCAGACCTATATTGAGTATAGACTTAGGCTCTGAATATGAAGTAAAGAAAACTGCATTAAGGGCAGGCGATAAATTATTTTTATATACAGATGGTATAGTCGAGAGCAAAAACGCTCATGGCGAAGAATTCGGTATGGATAGACTTATAACAACTATATTAAGCAAACCAAATAAGCTTCTCAAAGCTATAGACATAGCTGTACTTCAATACTCCTTTGGTGATCAAAGAGATGACTTCGCGATGCTATTAGTAGATATAGACGAAATGGAATAGATAAAGCAAAAGCTCTTCTTAATCAAGAAGAGCTTTTAATATGTCTTGAAATACTTTTTCTTTTTCAATATCATGAAGTAGTTCATGTTTTAAATTGTCATACTCTATAAGTTCTAAACCTTCTATACCAACGCTTCTTAATAGGCCATAGATTTGTTTAATGCCTAACTCGAAGTTTGATAGAGGATCTTTTTTACCTGAGAATAAATATATAGGTAGGTCCTTTGGTATATATTTTAAATTTTCTCTTCTAGTTGCTTTATCAACGCCATGTATCAGCATTTGGAAGAAGCCATTACTATATTCAAAGATACATAATTCATCTTGTAAGAATTTGGCTCTTTCTACTGCGTCAGATGTAAGCTGATCTTCTTCAACGTTTTTACTCATGAAGTCAAAAGATTTTTGGTTAAGCGATTCATTCTTCGCGTCGTAGCCTTCTTTTGAAATAACAACTTTTAAGAAGACTTTGAATAATTGATTTAAGAATATAGGGCACTTAACGCTTGATAATAAAAACATTTTATCAATGTGATCGCCATACTTATAAGCATATGTTCTAGCAAGTATTGAGCCCATGGAGTGGCCTAGCAATACGACTTTTTTACCTGGATTTTCTTTTCTTATGATTGAATTTAACATATCGATGTCGTCAACCATCTTCATCCAAGCGTTGTTCTTAGGGACTAAACCTAAGTGATCTTTATCCTCAGCGGTCATACCATGTCCCCTAAGATCAAGTGCGTATGATGATATACCATTAGCTTGTAAGAATCTAGCAAACTCATCGTATCTCATAGCGTGATCATGCATGCCGTGAACGATTTCAACACAAAGTTTGGGGTCTTCAGCTTTCCATTCTAAATACTTTATTTTGTTTTTGTCCTTTGCCGTGAATTCTAAATAATTTTTTTCCATTTACCTCACCTTAAAAAATATTACTTCCCCTTTTAGATATTATACTATATTTGTAAGTAATAATCAATATTTTAACTATTATAAGTCAATTTATGATATAATACAAGTACTGAAATCACATTGGAGGAATTTTTATGAAATATACTTTAGAAATTTGTGCTGATTCGTTTGAATCAACTCTTATCGCTCAAAGAGCAGGGGCAGATAGAGTTGAATTAATTGCATCAACAGTTTTAGGCGGAATAACACCATCATATGGCTTATGCAAGAAGGTACTTATTGAGCTAGATATACCCTTCGTTGCCATGATAAGACCTAGACAAGCTGGCTTTTCATATTCGAAATATGATTTAGATGTTATGAAAGAAGATATCATTGCTCTTAAAGAACTTGGTGTTCAAGGCTTTGTCTTTGGCTGCTTGAATGATGATGGAAGTATAGATATGAAGGCTAATGAATACTTGCTTAAGTACTGCGAAGGCATGGACAACGTCTTTCACAGAGCCTTTGATATAGATCCAGACCTTGATGGCAACTGCAAAAAGCTTATAGACCTTGGCTTTAAACGCGTATTAACTAAAGGTGGAGACAATAAGATTACAGATACATATAAGATAATTAATGAACTATATGAAAAATATCATGATAAGCTCGAGTTTATCACTGGAGGAGTGAGGGAGAATAACGTAGACTTTATTAAAAAGAATCTTCTTGTTGATCAACTGCATATATCATCAAATAAAGTATATATAGATAAATCAACTCTTGTAAATGATAAATTATATTTCGGCACAAACCCGAATGAAGACGAAGGAACATATTATTTAGC
>NZ_CAKPYL010000089.1 GCF_934202865.1 uncultured Fenollaria sp.
AGTGGAGAATGCCCTAGTCACGGTACTTGCCGAAAAAGTCTAAATACTTATCGGCGTTAGTAATTTGTTCGAAACCACTAGTTCTGCCTTCAACCCATTCTGTAAGGCCTTCAAGGTCCATGATCTTCTTGTGTTCTGGATCGTTGTAATCCATTTGAAGAAGAATTTTAGCCCAAGCTTTGAAGTCTTCTGATGGGAAGCCCACGCGAGCTGAGAATATACAGTGATCGAAGTGAGGTGTTTCACCTAAAACTTCTAGTTGGTTAGCATCGATAGTGCCGTCCTTTGACCAAGCGTTGAAATTTAGATCGATAGTGAAAGCGCAGTCAACATCGCCTGCTTCAAGTGCTTTAACAGCGTCAAGTTCACCGCCAACGTGGTCTCCGTTAAGGCCAACGCCCTTGTCGAAGCGAACTTCTTCATAATCTTTGCCATATTCTAAGCCTTTAGTCTTTAAATAATAGATAGGTATAAGTCTTGCTTGAGGGCTGTCAAATGCGCCGAAGCCTATCTTTTTGCCCTTAAGATCTTCAAAAGACTTAATGCCAGAGTCTTTTTTAACTAGGCAGATAGTCTTTCTGTCTCTATCTGTGTCTCTCATAGGACCATTTTCGCTTTTACCGTCAGTTCTGATTTGAGTTTGTAGCCAAGCTAATGGTGAGTTCCAAGCGATATCTATATCGCCGTTAACAACAGCATCTACTTGTAAGTCATAGTCCTTGAAGTAAACGCCTTCAACTTCCATGCCTCTTTCTTCAAAAAATTTGTGGATCATATCCCAAATGATACTAACCTTTGGATCATAAAGAACTGCTCCAACTTTTATCTTATCAGTCATCTTTCCTCCTATGGTATTGGTTGATCTGTGATCAATTTACCAAGCCAAATTGTAAGCACGTCTACTGATGGTGCCATGATTTGACTTGCATATGCATCTCTCATGTATTTTTCTATAGGGTTTTGTTTGTTATAGCCCTTACCGCCAGCAACTCTCATTGCATCGATAGATGTTTCGATAGCTGCTTCACTTGCGTTAACTCTAGCTGCGATGATGTCAACAACTGCGTCAGCGTCGCCTCTTTCAGCCTTTTCAGCTGCAAGCTTTGTAAATGCTTCTGCTGCGTGAGTTCTGTTGTAAATCTTAGCTAAGTGTATTTGAACTGTTTCAATATTTGATAGAGATTGTCCTGTAGGATATTTTCTCTTCATAGCGTGTTCGTTAGCTGCTGTAGAGATGGCTTTGCCTAGACCTGAGTAAACACTTGCTAGACCTAAGATGAAGTATGGTGCAACAACTGAGAATACTTGTGCTTGACCGCTACCCCATTCGCCAATTCTGTACATATCTTCAAGTTCAACGTCCTTAAGAACCATTGGGCAAGATGCATTGCTTCTCATACCCATTCCGTTCCAAGCTTGCATTTCAAAATGAACGCCTTCTTTATCTATAGGAACTACCCAGTTATCGATTTCTCCTTCTTTCTTAGAAGGTACTAATACTAAGTAGTAGCTAGCGTATTCAGCTGAAGTAACCATTGACTTAGAGCCGTTTAATACGCAAGAACCATCTTTGTGTTCAATGCCCATTTCTGGGATGTAGAAGTGAGTACCTGTACCGAATTCACTATATGCAAGTGCACATAATTTTCTTTCTTCAAGGATTTCTTTAACAATCTTATTTTTAAGCTCATCATTACCATTAGCTAAGATACACATAAGTGCTACGTTATGCATCATGTAGCATAGACCAACAGATGCGCAGCTTTCAGCTAGAGCCATACAGATTTGTGAGTGGTCCTTAATAGTACCGCCTTCACCGCCCATTTCCTTAGGTATCATTACCTTAAAGAAACCTTCTTCACCTAGTTTGTCGAAAATTTCCTTAGGAAATTTTGCTTCTTCGTCTAATTGTTTTGCAACGGGATCAATGTATTTTTTTGCAAATTCCCTTGCTCTTTCAAATGAATTCATAATAAACCCTCCCTTTCGTGTTTATATCGATATCGCTATCGTCTTAAGTATATCACAACGATTACTTCATTACAAATAAGATTTTTCAATAGTTTCAGGCCTTTATATTGAAATTTTCTATATAAATTTTTCTCTGATATAATAAAAAATATTTAACTTGTTTGTGAAAAATAGTGATGCCTATAAAAAAGACATGCCTTTATAAAAAGCATGTCTGATTTGTAC
>NZ_CAKPYL010000090.1 GCF_934202865.1 uncultured Fenollaria sp.
AATAAATTCTCCATATTAATGTTGTCTCTGATGAAATATATCATTAGATAGATTATTGTAAATAGAAATAAATTTACAAACAATACTTCATGCGCAAGTAAATCGTTTAAAGTGGCTACTAGCACAGTCCAGACTAAGCCTTCTCTCTCCTTCGCAAGTAAGGCAAGTGAAACTATTATACAAAGCGTCAAGTTAAAGACAAAGTTCGGCGGCAAAAAGTTTGGCAAAATCGCTGCTTTTAATATGTAGTTTATAAATAAAAAAATTAAAAACGCTAATATTTTCATTTCGCTACCTTTTTATTATAAATACATTGGAAACATCTTTTATATCAACTGCCGCTTTTATTTTAATGATCTTCTTAAGATTGGATTCATCGTTAACTACTTCAACTACTTCTCCTAGGTAGATGTTTGCTGGATACTCATCAGATGAACTAGATGTGATTAGCTTGTCGCCAACAAGGACGTCTGCGTTTGAGTCAAACATGTAACCTTCGATAGTAGAGTCAAAAGTGCCACCCATAACGCCCGACTCGTTGTTTCTAAGTATATTAAAGCTTACTTTAAACTTATCGTCGTTAAGCGATATTACTCTAGATGAGTCCTTTGATGCGTCTGTGACCTTGCCTAATAGGCCTTCGATATATACATTGTTTTGTATCTCAGAAGCGCCTATAACTATGTCACCATCTTTGATACCGTCCTTTGTTCCCTTGTTGATGGTAAATCTCTTATACCATTCATCAGGATCCATAGACGCTATCTTGGCCTTTGTTAAATCATATTTTGTATTTTGTAGTAAATTGTATTCTTTTTTAAGATAAGATGACTTCATAATAACAGTTTCGAGCTCTCTGTTCTTGTCTTCAAGCACAGTAACTTTGTCTTCAAGCTCTTTAATCTTGCTACTTGTATCATCTTTTGAAAATAAATTTTTAAAGCCATTAGAAATTCTGTTTGCCCCATCGTAGAAGAAAGCCGATACCTTAGACATAATATCGCTAGGAGCAGACTCAAGACTATTAAGCCCCTTCTTTTTATTGTTAAGGCTAATAATCAAGACTATGGCTAATACTAAAATTAAAATTGTGAAAAATACTTTA
Organism: uncultured Fenollaria sp.; assembly: GCF_934202865.1. GTDB lineage: Bacteria > Bacillota > Clostridia > Tissierellales > Peptoniphilaceae > Fenollaria. The sequence goes on from NZ_CAKPYL010000090.1 coordinate 1,106, forward strand.
TGTTTTTTAATAAAATTCATTCTATCACTCCATGAGATTGTGTTCTTTAAAACTAAAGAATGTATCTCCAATAATTAAATGATCTAAAATAGATATACCAATAATTTTCGAGCACTCTACGAGTCTGTCTGTTAGTAATTTATCCTCGTTTGATGGGCTCGAGTCACCGCTTGGGTGGTTATGAATAAGTATGCAGCTGCTTGCGTTGCACTTTACAAGGTCTCTAAATACATCTCTTGGATGGACTTGCGTTGAGTTCACAGTGCCTTTAGAGACTTCGATGATCTTAATAAGTTTAAGTTTTGTATCAAGTGCAAGCACTATAAACTTTTCTTGAGGCTCGTTCATAAACTCATTCCTATAGGCTTTGTAAACCTTTTTTGGATCGTTTAAGCTTTCTGCTTCATATAAGCTCGATGGTCCTGTAAGTCTCCTTGCTAATTCAAGTGCGGCTATTATTTGACATGCCTTTGCCTTGCCGATGCCATTAACCTCAGTAAGGTCTTCTACCTTTAGTGAAGCGTAGCCATTTAAGTTATTAAATCTTTTTAAAATTTCTTTAGATAAATCAATTGCGCTAAAGTTTGTTGTGCCAGTACCTATGATTATAGCAAGGATCTCAGCTAGTTCAAGTGCTTCTCTTCCGCGGCTGATGAGCTTTTCTCTCGGCCTTTCATCAAGCTTTATATCTTGCATCATTAATTTTTTCTCTTCAAAATCATTCATTGATAAAACCTCTGATATTCTTAAATCTATTGATAAAAAGTTCTGCAATTTTAGCTATAAGTATGGATGTAAATG
>NZ_CAKPYL010000091.1 GCF_934202865.1 uncultured Fenollaria sp.
AAACATTATCCACAGTTTTATACACAGTGGCCCAGCCATTCACATAGAAAAAAGCCTTGTTCGTGCAAAAACAAAGCTTTCTAAGTAAAATCTGTATTAAATTCTCTTAAGCGTCGTCCCCATCGACAAGGTCACTCGAAACGTCTGGCAGACTCCACCTATACTTCATCGACAGAAGCCTGATAATAACTGTGGTTAAGGCGCCCAAAAAGAAGGAGAGGTTCGCTCCATATGGTCTCAAAACTATAAACACGACTGCGCCCAAAAGCGAGGCAACTGCGTATATGGTATTTTTTGTGAATATAATCGGTATGGTGTCTGAAAGAAGGTCTCTCAAGACTCCGCCGCCGCAGCCGGTGATGACGCCGACGAAGATCATCAAAAAGGCGTTGTTGGAGTAGCCTCTGACCATGGCGACGCTTACGCCGCTGACTGTGAATAGGCCAAGTCCGATGGCGTCGAGCACTGAGGCGACTTGTGTGTATCTAATCATAAACTTTCTGTTAACTGTATTTAAGCTCAAAAATTTAACTTTTTTCGACATAAATAGTATCAAAACGAGCGCGGTAACGATGGCAACTACTGTGTATGTGTTGTCTCTAAATGCCATGGGCGGCGTGATACCCACGGTGATGTCACGAATGACACCGCCCCCAATCGCTGTGATTATCGCAAGAACCACGATGCCGAAGACGTCCATGCCCTTTCTGATGGCGACAAGCGTGCCCGATGAAGCAAAGGCGACGGTACCGATGATTTCTGCTATGTAGTAAAATTTTTCAAAATCCATTTTTCTCCTCCTCTAATGATTATACTACAAAATTCGTTTTTTAGCTATGGAAATATTGTAAATGTTTTTAATCTTCAAAATATGTTATAATATAAATATAGATATAAATTTATTTTTTTAAGATACTATTGAGGTGAAAAATGGATAACGAAATTAAATTATTTGAGGGAAGACAAATACGTTCAGCATGGGATAATGAAAAAGAAGAGTGGTACTTTTCTATTATTGACATAGTTGGAGTTTTAACTGATAGTAAAGATCCTGGCGCTTATTGGCGTAAGCTAAAACAAAGACTAACAGAAGAGGGAAATGAAGTCGTGACAATTTGTCACACTTTGAAAATGCAAGCTGCTGACGGGAAAATGAGAGAAACAGACGTAGCTGATATGCAAGGTATTTTCCGTATAATACAATCTGTTCCATCGCCAAAGGCAGAGCCATTCAAAATGTGGTTAGCTGAAGTAGGCAAAGAAAGAATTGACGAAATCATTGATCCTGAATTAACAATTGATAGAGCTTTAGATACATACTTAAAAAAAGGCTACTCAAGAGAGTGGATTAACCAAAGACTTCAAGCAATACAAGTAAGAAAAGAACTTACTGACACTTGGCAAGATCACGGCGTCAAGGCTGGCAAAGAATATGCAATACTAACAAATGAAATTTCTAAGGCTTGGTCAGGAATGACAACTAGAGAATATAAAAATTTAAAAGGCCTAAAAAAGGAAAATCTTAGAGACAATATGACTACTCTTGAAATAGTTCTTAATATGCTTGCTGAAGCAACAACTACTGAACTTACAAAAACAAAAAATCCACAAGGTTTAGATGAGAACAAGAAAGTAGCAAAAGATGGCGGCTCAATAGCTGGAAACGCAA